>JAPLSS010000417.1 GCA_026398515.1 Candidatus Sumerlaeota bacterium
CGCGTTTCCCCGCCGCGAAGACGCCCCGCGCCCGTGACCGATGCGGATTTTCCATTCTATCGCAAAATCTTATATTGACATTGCCCATTATCACGTTCACTATGCGCGCTTGCGATACTCTTAAAGCGAACTATTAGAAAATCGAATAGAGGTGTCTTTGCGTGTCCTCAAGGCATTTTGCGCCGCCGCTCGTTGGCTGCGTTGAAGCAATAGCCAAACGCCGAAAAACGGCTACATCCCATCTGACGGAGAGGATTTGACAATGTCCTACATCAGCGATGTGCTGGAAATCGTCCACAGGCGCAACCCCAATGAGAGAGAGTTTCTCCAGGCGGTTCACGAGGTCCTGGAGTCGCTCAAGCCGGTCCTCGACCGGCGCCCGGAGTACGAGAAGCACAAGATCCTGGAGCGGATCGTCGAGCCGGAGCGCGCGATCCAGTTCCGCGTCCCGTGGTTTGACGACAACAACGAGATTCAAGTCAACCGGGGCTACCGCATCGAGTTCAACAGCGCGCTGGGCCCGTACAAGGGCGGCCTGCGGTTCCACCCGACGGTCTACCTGGGGCTGCTAAAGTTCCTGGCCTTCGAGCAGACGTTCAAGAACTCGCTGACCACGCTGATGATGGGCGGCGCCAAGGGCGGGTCGGACTTCGATCCGAAGGGCAAGAGCGACACGGAGGTCATGCGCTTCTGCCAGTCGTTCATGACCGAACTGTGGAGGCACATCGGCCCGGCCACCGACGTGCCGGCGGGCGACATCGGCGTCGGCGGGCGCGAAATCGGCTTCCTGTTCGGCCAGTGGAAGCGCCTGCAAAACGAGTTCAACGGCGTGCTGACCGGCAAGGCCCCCAACTGGGGCGGCTCGTTCCTGCGCCCGGAGGCCACCGGCTATGGCGCGACGTACTTCGCCGAGGAGATGCTGAAGACCCGCGGCGAGACGATGAAGGGCAAGATTTGCACGGTCAGCGGCTCGGGCAACGTCGCCCAGTATACGGTCGAGAAGGTCAACCAACTTGGCGGCAAGTGCGTCACCCTGAGCGACTCCAACGGCATGATCTACGACAAGGACGGGGTCAACGCGGAGAAACTGGCCTTCATCATGGAGTTGAAGAACGTGAAGCGCGGGCGCATCAAGGAGTACGCCGACAAGTACAAAGGCGTGCAGTTCATGGAGGGCAAGCGCCCGTGGGCCGTTCCGTGCCAGTGCGCCTTCCCCAGCGCCACCGAGAACGAAATCGGCGGCGAGGACGCCAAGATGCTGGTCAAGAACGGCTGCTACGTGGTCAGCGAGGGCGCGAACATGCCCAGCGAGCCGGCGGCCATCAACTGCTTCCTTGAGAACAAAATCCTCTATGGCCCCGGCAAGGCGGCCAACGCCGGCGGCGTCATGTGCTCCGGCCTGGAGATGGCGCAGAACTCGCAGTTCACCCGTTGGCATCGCGACGTGGTCGAGGAGAAATTCCACCAGATCATGGTCGACATCCACGAGAACGTCTGTAGCACCGCCAAGGAATACGGAGCGGCGGGCAACTACGTCGTGGGCGCCAACATCGCCGGCTTCATCAAGGTCGCCGACGCGATGATCGACCAGGGATTGGTGTGATGCTCGGAGTGACGGCTTTAGCCGTTCCGCTGCAACGCCTGAAGGCGTCACTCCAAACGCCAGCCGCCGACGCGTCATCGCGTCGGCGGCTGTGTTTTTCCGTGCGAAGCGGGGAAGGGATGGGGTATTGTGGGGCGAAGAAGACAACAGGACTTAAGGGACCAAAGGGACCTGAAGGACTGATGCGCGCTTTGGGCGGATGGGAATCATGGCCAGTCTGGTCAGCGGGCGCTTGACGACGGGTCTGCCGGGTCTGGACGCCCTGCTGCGAGGCCTGATCGCGGGCGACAACATCGTCTGGCACGTCGAGCGGCCGGAAGACTACCCGCCGTTCGTCCAGCCGTGTCTGGCGGCGGCGCTGGAGCGCGGCCATCGCGTCATCTATTTCCGCTTCGCCCGGCACGAACCGCTGACCCCGGCGGTTAGCGGAGTGGAAATCGTCGAGCTGCCGCTGGAAGAGGGGTTCGAGCCGTTCGTCAACGGCATCCATCGCAAGATCGCCGAGGTCGGGCAGGGCGGCGTGTATCTCTTCGATTGCCTGTCGGACCTGGCGGCGGCGTGGCTGAGCGACCAGATGCTCGGCAACGCCTTCCTGCTGATTTGCCCGTATCTTTACGACGTGGGCGCGCTGGCGTATTTCGCCCTGCTGCGCAACAACCATGCGCCCGCGGCCACGCAGGCCATCTTGGACACCACCCAGATCTTTCTCGACGTCTATCGCCACCGGGGGCGACTCTACCTGCAGCCGATCAAGGTGCAGCAGCGCCATTCCCCCTCCATGTATATGCTGCACGAATGGAAGGAAGACGGATTCCATCCGGTTCGCGAAAGCGCGACGATCGCGGAGATCCGCGCCACCGCGCCCTGGACGGGCCTGAGCCAGGCCTCGCACGGCGTGGGGGTGTTCGACCGGGTGTTTCTGGAAGCGGAGAAAGCGGCCGAGGCAGAAGGCCGAGGCGAATGCGCGCCGAGCCGGGCGCGCGCCACGCTCCGTGAGGCGCTGAAGACGACGATCTCGCGCGACGAGCGCATGCTGGATCTGGCGGAGAAGCACTTCACCATCGAGGACATCCGGGGGATTCGCCGGCGGATGATCGGCGCGGGGCTGATCGGCGGCAAGTCGGTGGGCATGCTGCTGGCGCGCGCCATCCTGCGCCAGAGCGACCCGCGCTGGGCCGAGGCGCTGGAGGCGCACGACTCCTTCTACATCGCCTCAAGCGTGTTCTACACCTTCCTCGTGCAAAACGGCTGCTGGTGGGCCCGCCAGGAGCAGCAAACGGCGGAAGGCTATATGGAGGACGCGACCAAGGCGCGCCAGCGGATTCTGATGGGGAAGTTTCCCGAGCCGATCCTCCAGCAATTCTCCGACATGCTCGACTACTTCGGGCAGTCGCCGATCATCGTGCGCTCCAGCAGCCTGCTCGAGGACACGTTCGGGAATTCCTTCGTCGGCAAATACGAAAGCGTCTTCTGCGCCAACCAGGGCTCGCGGCACAAGCGGCTGGAGGATTTTCTGTCGGCGGTGCGGACGGTCTACGCGAGCGCCCTGGGGAAGAGCGCGCTGGCCTACCGGGCGCAACGGGGCATGCTGGAGCAAGAGGAGCAGATGGCGCTCCTGGTGCAACGCGTTTCCGGCAACCTGTACGGCAAGTATTTCTACCCGCACCTGGCCGGCGTGGGATTCTCGTTCAACCCCTATGTCTGGAACGAAAAGATCGATCCGGAAGCGGGGGTGCTGCGGTTGGTCTTCGGCCTGGGCACGCGCGCGGTGGACCGCTCCGACGACGATTACACGCGCATCGTGGCGCTGAACGCCCCGGAGCGCCGGCCCGAGGCCAGCCGCTCCGAGGAGCGCAAGTACACGCAGCGCAAGGCCGACGTCCTCGATCTGGACGCGAACCTGCTGATCACCGAGGAGTTCGCGACCGTGGCGCGCCACAGCCCCTCGCTGCCGATCGAGCAGTTCGCCACGCGCGACGCGGAGTTGGAACGGTACGCCGCGGAGAAGAAACTGCGCGACGTCTTCCCGTGGATCCTGAGTTTCGAGCGCGTGTTGACCGACAAGCCGTTCGTTCAAAACATGCGCGATTTGCTGCGAACGCTCGAGGAGGCCTATGCGACGCCGGTGGACACGGAGTTCACCGTGAATTTCCAGGCCGACGGGCGCCACCGAATCAACCTCGTGCAATGTCGTCCGTTCCACGTGGCGCGCGGGATGCAGGCGGCCGAAGCGCCCGGGCCGATCCCGCAAGAGCGCCTCGTGCTGGAAGCGCACGGCGCGGTCATCGGGCAGAGCCGCAACGTGGCGATGGACCGCCTGATTTACGTGGCGCCCTCGCGGTATGGCGGACTGCCGGTCGCGGAGCGCTACAAGATCGCGCGGCTCATCGGCGAACTGACGCGGTTGCCCGGGGACGAGGGAAACGGCCCGCGGAAGGTGTTCCTGCTGGGACCGGGTCGCTGGGGGACGACAACGCCGTCGCTGGGCGTGCCGGTCAACTTCGCCGAAATCGCCCATGTGGCCGCGATCTGCGAAATCGTCGCGATGCGCGAGGACTTGGTGCCGGACGTTTCGCTCGGCACGCATTTCTTCAACGAGATGGTGGAGTTGGATATGCTCTACCTGGCGCTGTTCCCGCATCGAGAGGGGAATCGGATCAATGAGCGGTTCTTCGCCGACGCGCCGAACCGTTTCGCGGAACTCCTGCCCTCGGCCGCGGAATGCGCGGACATCATCCGCGTGATCGACGGCGACCGCCTGCCGGCGGGCCAAACGATCCGCCTGTACGCCAATCCGCTGTCGCAGACGGTGCAATGCTATCTGGATCGGAAATGAGTGGCACAGACAGTCTTGTCTGTGCCACTCAGCGCCGTTTGCCGAAGAACCGCGCGGCCAAAGCCGTGTCGGCCTCGGGGTTCCACCCCGGGCGGAACAACGGGCAGGACCGGTTGTTCAGATAGTGCCCCTTGTCTTTGTGGGAGCAATCGCACAGCGAGGGATCTCTCGGGACCGGCTTGTAGAAAGCGCAGTTTTTCAACAGGCACGTCACCCGAAGCAAATCAGACACCCTTCCCACCTCAACACCCAAAACTGGGGGCGCGAAAAAGCCGCGCGCCCGCATGGCGTCTCCCCGTGGCGGAGGCTCCCGCGCGGAAGCCTCTCATGTTCTATATATGTCAGCGCATCCGGTTTGTAAACAGGCGATGACGCCGATCACAACATCGCGATGGCGTCGATTTCCACCAGCGCGTCCTTGGGCAGGCGCGCGACCTCCACCGTGGAACGGGCCGGCGGCTCGAAGACGAAGAACCGCTCGTAGACCTTGTTCATCTCTGGGAAATCGTCCATGGATTTCAGATAGACCGTCGTCTTCACCACGCTGGCCATCGACAGGCTGTTCACATCCAGCAACGACTGGAGGCTTGTCAACGCCCGCTCGCTCTGCTGGGCGATTCCGGGGCCTGCCAGCTGTCCGCTGGCCGGATCGATGCCGAGCTGACCCGAAAGAAACAGGAAGCCGCCGGCTTTGATCCCCGCCGAATACGGCCCGATCGCCTTGGGCGCGCCGGGAGAGGCCACCACCACTTTCGCGCTCATCGTTCGCTCCTCCTGCCTTGTAGATGGGATTGGTGAATGCGGAATGCGGAATGCGGAAGAAGGCACACACGGCTGGCATGTCGGGAGGCGCCGAAAACCGGCCGGCTTGACGCCATCGACACGACCAGGAACAGCCAGTCGTTAATTCCGCATTCCGCACTCCGCATTCGACGACCGCCACTGCCTAGGGGGCGGGCGCGGAGGCGGCCGGCGCCGAGGCCGGCGCCGAAGCCGCCGGCGGCGTGGGAATCCCGCCGCGCATCTCGTAGATCAGCTCCGAGACCGTGGACAGCCGGTAGCCTTTGGAGCGCACAAGTTCAACGACGCGCGGCACGGCGTCCGTCGTGCGCTGCAAGCGGTCGTGCATCAGGATGATGGAGCCGCCATGCAACTCCTTCTCCACGTTGGCCACGATCTTGTCGGCGGTCATCCCGTCGCGCCAGTCTTCCGTGTCGACCGACCAAAGCACGATGGTGACGCCGAGTTCCTCGCACAGGTCGCGCATGGTCTTGCCGATCAAGCCATACGGAGGGCGGAACAGCGTGGGGCGTTTCCCCGTGACGCTCTCGATGACGTCGGCCGTGTTTTGAATCTGCGCCAGGATCTTCGACCGATCGGCGTGCGCCAAGTCGTCGGGATGGCTCCAACTGTGGTTGCCGATCTCGAAGCCGTATTCGGCCATTTCGATCATCAGGGTCTTGGCGGTCTCGGATTCACACTCCTTGCCGAGCAGGAAGAAGGTCGCCGGCACGTCGTTCTCCCGCAGGTATTTCAGCAGGATGGGCGTGTACTTGGGATTCGGGCCGTCGTCAAACGTCAGCGCCACGCACTGGCCCTTGGAGCTGCCCGAGGAGACCTCGTTGCGCCGCGCGGAAGACGACGAGCCGGCGCTCTGCGAGGAGGCGGCGGCGTACCGCACCGTTTCCGCCTGCGCCTCGGCGGAGGGCTTCTCCTTGGCGCGCGGCGGGTGGGGCGTATAGGTCGGCTTGCTTGCGGCGCCGCCCTCGGGAAAGGCCGGCAGAGGCATCACTCCGCGCGGAGTGCGCGCGTCGGGGGTCGGTTTGGGGATAGACTCCAGGCTGGGGGCCGGCGTCCGCGTGGATTCGGAACCGCGCGGGGGATGGGGGGTAAACGTCGGAGCGGACGCGGTGGCGCCGGGCGCGCTGGCCACGGGCGATCCCGGCGGCGGCGCCTGGCCGTCGTCGCCGGACTTGGACGAAGCGCCCAGCGTCGCAAGGATGACGAGCCCGATCGCCGGAACGGCCACGCCCGCGCCGACCAAGAGCGAGCGTTTCGCGCCGAGGCCTGGCATCGGCCTCCTCATCATGGGCGACTCCCCACGGGATCGTGCAGAAGAACTTATTCCGACTTGGCCGCTTCGGAGGCGACCGGCGCTTTGGCGGACGCCGCCACGACCGGCTCCGCCGACGCCCCGGCGGCCAGCGGTTCGGCCGCCTGCCCTTCGACGGGCCCGGCGACAGCGTCGGACGGCCCCTTCGGCGCCGTCGGGCGGCGGATTTCGCGGATGCGCGCCTTCTTGCCGCGCAGTTTGCGCAGGTAATACAGCTTGGCGCGGCGCACCTTGCCGCGACGCACCAGTTTGATGGCCTCGATTCGCGGCGAGTGGAGCGGAAAGATGCGCTCCATGCCGACGCCATAGGAGACCCGCCGCACGGTGAAGGTCTCGCGCAGGCCGCTGCCGCGCCGGCCGATGCACACCCCCTGAAAGTCCTGAACGCGCTGCTTGTCGCCTTCGAGGATGCGCACGGAGACGCGCACCGTGTCGCCCGGCCGGAACTCCGGAATCTTGGTCTTCAATTGGGGCGCTTCGAATTCACAGATCGCTCTTTGCATGGCCGGGCATGTCTCCTGTCAACTTCTTCCCACCGCAATGCGCAACCCCGCCGCGAGGCGGGCCGAGTATCTCGTTGGCAACGCAGGATCGGAATCCATACGGCGCCGTGGAACATGCGTCTAGCAAAAAATGCCCCCCATGTCGGTTCCTGAGCGGCTCTCCCGAAATCGGGAGAAGGTTAGGCGACGGCGGGGTTTCTCCAGTCCGTTTCCCACTCTTCGTTGAAGATGGAAAGGCGCAGAGCCAAGACGTGGGGAACCCGCTGGCGTTTCCATCGTGCCCCGGTGACGTTGAATCGTTCCTTGATCAGATGCTTGCAGGTGCCCCTCTGGGGCTTGGGGTTCTTCGCGGGCAGTCCGGGGGTTCCCTTCGGTCGCCCCCGGCTACACGCAAACGCCCCGTACGAGGCTGAAGACAGCGGCCCAAGATGTGGGGAATGGACAGGGCTGGCGCCCACGGCTACTCATAGGAATCCCCTTCGGGGAATGCCGCGGAGACGCCGCTGAATCCAGCATTCCAGGCCGTGAGGCCCTTAAGTTAGCGCCATTCGGAACTGTCGTTGATTTCGCGGGCCGAGGCGCTGGCCCTGGGCGGCGGCGCATGATCCTG
This sequence comes from Candidatus Sumerlaeota bacterium, assembly GCA_026398515.1. Taxonomy (GTDB): domain Bacteria; phylum Sumerlaeota; class Sumerlaeia; order JAPLSS01; family JAPLSS01; genus JAPLSS01. Next base: position 7,666 of record JAPLSS010000417.1, read on the forward strand.
CGAAATCGGCGACAGTCCCCACGCCGCGCCAACGCGCCGCTCGGCCGTCACTTGTCGCTTGTCACCCGTTCGTTGGCGAATGACACTGGCGCCATGAAGACCCCTGAAACAAGCCCCGAACCCGATCCCACGGCCTCCGCCTCGACCGTGTACGGGCCAGTGAAATCGTGGCGCGTGGGGTGGTCGCTGGGCGTCGATCTGATCCAGGACGTCTCCACCTGCTCGTTCAATTGCATTTACTGCCAGTTGGGCGACATTCAGACGCGGACCGCCCAGCGGCGCGTGTACGTGCCGACCGTGCGCGTGCTGGCCGACCTGGAGGCGGTGGATTGGCGGCGCGTTGACGTAGTCGCTCTAAGCGGGAGCGGCGAGCCGACGCTGGCGCTCAACCTGGGCGAGGTTCTGCGCGCGATCCGCGCTCGGCATGGGAAGCCCACCGTCGTTCTGACCAACGCGCTTCACCTGCACGACCCGCGGGTGCGGCGCGATCTGGCCGAAGCCTCCGAGGTCGCCGCCAAACTCGACGCGGCCGACGACCGCATGCTGGGCGTGATCAACCGACCGGTCGAGTCCGTCAGCGTGCGATGGATCGTCGAGGGCATTCGATTGTTTCGCCGAGAATTCGCGGGCCGGCTGTGCATTCAGACCATGCTGATGCCGTCGAACATTCGGCAGGCGCGCCGGATCGCCGAACTCATTCGGGAGATCCAGCCGGACGAGGCGCAGCTGAACACGCCGCGGCGGTTCTATCCGCTGGTGTGGCGCCAGGAAAACCGCGGGCGCCACGTCGAGGCCCCGCCCGATTATCCCTACCGGCGCCTGCGGACCATCACGCCGGACCAGATGCGCGAAGTCGCGGAGATGATGCGCAAAGTCGCCGGGGTGAAGACGGTGACGGTGTTTCGGGTGTGAACGGGATCGCCGACCGCCGACAGTCGATCGTCGATTGCCGATTGCCGATTGCCCAATGAAAGAAACCGTTCTGGCTTCCGATTTCCGGTTTCTCGTTCCTCGTCTCTCGTTCTTCGTTTCTCGTGAAATGGAAGCGGCGACTTGCCTGGATTCGCATGCGATGTATCGCAGCGTACATGACGCGCCGCCGCGTCTTCCAAACTGCCGGTCTTGATGCGGGTTTCATGAAACGACGGCAAGGCATGATTCGCACTGCGATGCATAACGCCCCACCTTGGCGCAGACAAAGACAACAGGCCTATTTCCGAAGCCGTGCGCAAAAAGCGCAAGATTTCGGGGAAAAGGGCCTAATGTTTGGCGGTCTTTTGCACGAAAAGAAAGACAAGGCGGATTGCGCCCGTCGCTCGCCAGGCGCGTTCGCCCTGTGCCAAGCCCTGTCCTACCTTGGCGCAGCCAAAGACAAGGACGTCGGGCTTGTTTCCGAAATCTTGCGCGTCTGGCTCGGAATTTCGGAAAACCGGGCCCCCTGGGAAGACGAGCCATGGACGTCGGCCAGCCAAAGCGTTGCAAGCGTCGTCGTCTCCTCGTCATCCCGCGGTTCCAGCTGCGCCTGGTCGGGTCGATCTGGCTGTTCGTCCTGGCCGGCATGGCGATCGCCACCGTCGGCACGTGCTTGTACTTCCTGCTCCTCAACGAGCCCTCTCACGCGGACGTCGTGCAAGGCTGGTCGGGAATGGTCGGGCGCACGGCGCTGGCGCTTCTCGTGCTGTTCGGCTTGATGGCCTGGGGCACTCTCCTGGTCAGCCACCGCATCGCCGGACCCATCTATCGCATCCTGCGCGTCCTGGAAGATCTGCAACGCGACAAGAGCGGAGCCCCGATTCGTTTCCGCCGGGGCGACGCCTTCCAGGACGTGGCCCGCCAATTGAACCACACCCTCCACCCGCTGGAGGCGCGAAGAGAGCGCAAAGACACGCCCGTCAACATCGCGCGCAGCCAGGCGCTGCAGACCGTCGAACGGCTGCGCGCCGAGCTGAATCGTCTGGCCTCCATCGAACCCGCCGACCCCGTCGAACCCCAAGCCGTCGAACACGCGCGGCGCCTGTGTTCCGAGTTGACAGAGATTTTTCGATAGTGTGAAGTTCGTCGGTTCGTGCAACGCGGACCGCAACGCCTGTGCGCCCGGGGCCGCGATCGTACGACGAAGAGTTCGGCGATGCACTAGGTGTTGCCTCGCGCGGTCCGATTTCTTACAATTCCGCTCGCACGTTCCCAGGCAGGCAAGGCGGTGGAGAAGCCATGGCGGAAGTCGCTCCCTTTTTCGGCACGCGCTACAATCTCGACGAAGTCGGCGGCGATTTGTCGAACGCCGTCACGCCGCCGTACGACGTCATCTCGCCCGACATGCAAGACGCGCTCTACGAACGCCACCCGTTGAATTTCATCCGCGTTGATTTCGGCAAGGACCTGCCGACCGACGACGAGTTCAACAATAAATACACGCGCGCCAGCGCCGCCTTCGAGCAATGGAAGCAGGACGGCGTCCTGGCGCTCGACGACCGTCCCGCCTTCACCGTCTACGAGCAGACGTACAAGATGCCCGACGGCTCCTCGCGCGCCCGCCGCGGCGTTCTGGGCCTGGTCAAACTCGAAGACTTGGGCGGCGGCATTCACGCGCACGAGAAGACCTTCGACGCGCCCAAGCACGACCGCTTCAAACTGATGCGCGCCACCCAGTGCAACACCTCGCCGATCTTCTGCGTCTACAGCGACCCGGAAAAGAAAATCGACGCCTTGCTGGCCGAGGACCTGCGCAAGAAGCCGTGGGCGGAATTCGACGAGGCCGACCAGGTGCATCACCGCGCCTGGATCGTCAGCGCCGAGAAAACCTGCAAGGCCCTCAGCAAGGCCTTCGCCGACAAGGAACTGTTCATCGCCGACGGCCATCACCGTTACGAAACCGCCCTCCTCTACCGCGACCAGGTGCGAAAGCAGTTCAAACTCACGGATGGCCGCCAGCCGTTCGACTGGACTTTCATGTACCTGGCCAACGCCGACGACGAAGGCACCACCGTCTTTCCCTTCCATCGCGCGCTGGCCCGCGAACTGGACGACGGCGTCGATCCCGACGAGTTCTTAGGCGAGCTGGGGGAATGGTTCCGCGTGTTCCCGAAGAAGATCGACCTGACGCGGAAAGGCGCGGCCCACCGGTTCGCCGCGCGCGTGGCCGAGGCCGGCGGGAGGCGTTCCGCGTTCGGCGCGGTCCTCTGTGGCGGGCGCGCCGCGTTGCTGAAGCTCAAGCCCGGCCTTCGCCGCCGCGCCATTCTCGGTCGTTCCCTGCCCAGGGCCATCCGCGATCTGGACGTCACGCTCCTGCACGACCTGATCATCTGCCGGACGTGGATCGGCAATCCCGAAATCGAATTGGGCGATGAGGACGTCTTTTATTTTCGCGATCCCGAACAGGCGTTCGATCTGCTGCGCCGGAGGAAGGCCTGCGCTGTTTTCCTGATGAACCCGCCGACCATGGCGCAGATCATGAACGTCGCCCGCAGCGGCCGGCGCATGCCGCAGAAGTCGACCTTCTTCTACCCCAAGGTCGGCGCCGGCGTCGTCATGCGGGAGATGAAGATGGCTTGAGTCGAATGCGGAGTGCGGAGTGCGGAATGCCGAGTTTGGAACTCCGAAGGCCGTTCTCCAGGAAGCCGTTGGTTCCTGAATTCCGCATTCCGCATTCAGCACTCCGCACTCCACACTCTTCAGGCTCCCTGACCCGACATGCCCTCCGCCCCTGACATGTTCGGCCCTGCCGAGCCGCCCGCTCCCGGCGGCTGGGAAAGCCCGGGGCCGGACGCGCCGCTGGCCGACCGCATGCGCCCGACGACCCTCGACGAGTTCGTCGGCCAGACCCATCTGCTCGGCCCCGAGTCCCTCCTGCGCCGCCTGATCGCCGAGGACCGGCTGTGCTCGATGATCCTGTGGGGGCCGCCGGGATCGGGCAAGACGACTCTGGCCATGGTCGTCGCGCGCTCCACGAGGTGCGATTTCATTCGATTGAGCGCGGTCACCTCCGGGATCGCCGAAGTGAAAAACGTGATCCGCCACGCGCGGCGCGTCCGCGCCGCCCACGGCCGGCGCACCATCCTGTTCATTGACGAGATCCACCGCTTCAACAAGGCCCAGCAGGACGCCTTCCTCCCGCACGTCGAGGACGGGTCGATCATTCTCATCGGCGCGACCACCGAGAACCCCTCCTTCTCCATCATCGCCCCGCTCCTCTCGCGCTGCCGGGTCTTCACGTTGAACGCCCTGACGGTCGAGGACGTCCAGGCCATCGTGCGGCGCGCCTGGGAGGACCCGAAGCGCGGAGTCGGCGCCGCCGGCGTGGAGATGAGCGACGAGTTCCTCAACGCCACGTCGTATCTGGCCGACGGCGACGCCCGCCGCGCGCTCAACCTGCTCGAACTGGCCGTGTCGCTGGCGAAGAAGGCCGAGGGCCCCTCGAAGCGCCTCGACGCCGCGCTGCTGGCCGACGTCATCCAGCGCACGCACCTCGTCTACGACAAGGAAGGCGAGGAGCACTACAACCTGATCTCGGCGCTTCACAAGAGTTTGCGCAAGAGCGACCCCGACGCGGCGATCTACTGGCTGTTGCGCATGCTCCGCTCCGGCGAAGACCCGCTGTACGTCGCGCGCCGCATGATCCGGTTCGCCAGCGAGGACATCGGCCTGGCCGACCCGCAGGCGCTCGTCCAGGCGCTGGCCGCGCGCGACGCCTACGAGCGCCTCGGCGCGCCCGAAGGCGAGCTGGCCCTCCTCCAGGCGGCGGTCTACCTGGCCACCGCGCCGAAAAGCAACTCGCTCTATCGCGCCGAGGGAGACGCCAAACAGGAAATCGAAGCCAGCGGCTCGCTCCCCGTGCCGCTCGTCATCCGCAACGCGCCCACCGGCCTGATGAAAGCGCTCGGCTACGGCAAGGGCTACCAATACGACCACGAGGCCGAAGACCACTACGCCCCGCAGAAGTGCCTGCCCGAAGGCCTGAAAGGCGCCGGCCATTTCTACGTGCCGGGGCCGTTCGGCTTCGAGAAGGAAATCCAGAAGCGCCTGGACTGGTGGCGCGCCAAGCGGGAAGAAGGCAAGAAGCAGGACGAAGAGCGATGAGGGCTCTTGCCTCGCTTCGAGTGGCGCAGGCTTTCCAGGCGATCACTCTGGGCGCCGGCCTCCTCGCAGTCATCGCCTTGCGCATCCTGCGCGACTGGTGGAAGGAAATGCGCGATTCCGAGCGGTAGAATCGCCGATGGCCAACGGCCGATGGAACAGCGATTCCCGTGGAGTCTCCAACCGGCGTGGTTACGCCGGAAGGCCGCTCGCGGCGGCGCCTTGAGGGGTTCCTTCGGACGCCGTTCATTCTTCCCCGTCCCCCGGCAAACTTGACAAGGTCGGTCCATCGGCGTTGAATCGAACGCATGGATCGGCCCTCCGAACGAACACGCACAGACGCGGCGAGCGGGCTCAGGGCCGGCGAAGGCGTTGAGGCGCCGGCCGCCGGGCATTTCGAAACCTGCGCGGCCTGTTCGCAACTCAACGAACGCCCGTACGTGTTTTGCGACCACTGCGGCGCTCCGCGAGTGAAGCTCGGCCGATGGCGCCTGGTCGCGTATCTGCTGCTGACCCTGGCGGCGTTTCTGGGGGCGTTCTATTTCCAGGGGGCGCTCACCTGGAACTGGCCTCTGTATGCCCTCTACGTCGCGTTCTTCATGCAGTTCTCGTCGTCTCTGGTCGCGGGCTATCGGGGCCTGGAATGGCGCGTCGGCCTGTGGGAAGCGCTCTGTTTCGGGGCGCTAACCGTATTCTACTATTTCCTAAACACGGATGGAGCGGGGATTTTCCTCGAGCTGGCGGCCGACGGCCCGGAGGCGGCCATGGAGCACCCGTTGGCGTTCTATTCCATCCTGGCGGGGATCGTCGCGGCGGTGTTTGTTCCCGCCTATATCGGTTGGGGCCGCCGGTGCGGATGGAGCAACGCCTACCGGCTGGTGATGCTGGCCTTGGTCGCCATCTCCCTGGCCGCTCTGGGGACGGTCGACCTGGCGCAATGGGCGCGCCATCGCAACCTCTTTCCCGCCCTTTCCGGATCGCTGGACCACCTTATCGACAGCCGGCCTCAATACGCGGGAGCCCTGGTTTTGTTCGCCGTCATCACCGGACGAGTTCTGGTGATCGAGATGTTCGTGTCCGCCGCGGTTCGGGGCTATGCCGTGGCGCGCCGGACGCCGATGCCCGGCTTGCCTCCGGCGGCGGCGAAGGAGAGCGGCTTCACCCGTTCGCTGCTTCGGATCGCCTTGGTCATCCGACATTTGGCATTGATCGTAGAGAAAATGACGGCGCGCCTGCTCCAGATTCTCCTCGCGCTGGCGGAGGATCTTTGGCTGGCGGGGCGGACGTTTGTTCGCGAGCTGCTGGCCCCGGCGGTCGCCATGCTGGTCAGCGGCGCTCTCCTTTACGCGTGCGCGGAGTTGACCAAAACCTACGTCGCCGAAAACAGCTGGCGGGCCGTGGGGAAAATCATGGCCGCCGTGTGCGGAATCCTCGTGGGGGAGACAGTGTTCCTGGCCTGCAAGACGCATTTCCGGTGGCGCCGGGTGGTGGTCTTCCACGCGCAGTTTCTCGGATGGCTGCTGCCCAATCTCCTGGTGTTTTTCCTCCTGGCCTCGCTTTCGCTGTACGCCTCCAGCGCCGCGTGGAACAGCATGGCGAGCCGAGGCGACCCGCAATTGCCCTTCCGCATCGGGCAGTTGACCAAGGCGGTGGCGGGGATTCTGGGGGGCTTGGTGCTGTTCGTCTTCGCGCGCAAACGAGCGCTGTTGCTGGCCCCGCCGGCGGAGGAGAGCCCTGCGGCGGAGACGGACGCCGAGCCGGCTCCGGCGGCCTATTTCGCCGAACCCGGCCAATCGAGCAAGCCCGCGCGGCCGGTCGCGCCATCTCGCCCAGTCGAGCCGGCGATCTGGGAACGGGAGGAGGTGCCGACCCAGGCCTCGCGGACGCAGTCGTTCGTCTCCAAGATTCGCGAGGAAGCCGAGGAGCGGCGTCAGCAGGCCAAGGCGGCCGCCGTGACGGTGACGGAATGGCTGGGACGGTTCAAAGGCGCCCAAAAGGTCCGCGAGTTGGCCCAGGACGTTGGCGATCGTCTCTTTGGAGGCAAACCCAAAATCCTGGACGAACTGGCTCGCGCCAAGGTCCAGTGTCGGGAGAAGACGGCCCAGATCGCGGCGCTGGAGTCGACGCGAGGCTCCATCTCTTCGGACACGTTCGAGGCTCTCCGTTCGCAGTACCGGGCCGAATTCAAAGAACTCGCGCAGCGCCGGGACAAACTCCAAGCCCAGGTCGACATGGAATACACCGACTGGCTCGCCGAGAAGGCGGGAAGCGAAGCCAATCTGGCAAGGTGGAGAGCGCGGAAGGAAGAATGCGCGCGGCTCCATCAAGCCGGCGCGCTGGCCGAGAAGGAATACCGGTCTCAGATGCGGGACATCCAGGCGGCCCTCGACGAGGAAATGGCGCGCCGGCAAGCGTGCGACACGCTGATCGGCTTTCTGGCCGCGGAAAGCAGCAGCGCGGTGAAGACCGAAAGCGCCTCGCCGGAAGGCGAGCCCAAGGCGTGATCGTGTCCCGGAAGTCCGCGTCACTCGTAGGCGCGCCAATGGAGCGCCGCGCTTCGGGCGGCGGTGGCGAGCGATGTCCCAGGCCCTAGGGCGGTTTCGACTCCGGCGCCGTTGCGCGCGCACGCGGCGAACGTGTAGGTGGTTTGCCCGGCCAGTCCTCTCACCTTCGCGGTTCCCCACGCCGCGGCCGTGCGCCAGACAGCGCTGGCGCCGACCGAGCCATCGGCCTGCGCCCATTGGCCGCCGCCGACCGCCGGGGCGATCTGGATCGCGTATTGGGTCGAGGCCGGATTGTCGACGGGGTCGCAGAATGATTTCAGGCGTCCCGAAATTCGCTGCGGCTCAGCCAATCGTCAGGGAGGTCCCCCGCTTCCTCCAGTTTTTCCAATTCGACGGCACGCTTCAGTGCGAAGATCAACGCGTCTCCCCCAGAGGATGTATGGAAAAGTTGATAGCCTGTTTCGGCAT
>JAPLSS010000434.1 GCA_026398515.1 Candidatus Sumerlaeota bacterium
AGCGGCAGCGAATCCTCGGCTATCTGGAATAAGGGTTCCGCCAGGGGGCGAAGGCCATTCTCCCCGGCGGAAAGGCGGAGGTGGCGGGTTATCCGAATGGGTTCTATGTCAAACCAGCGCTGCTGACTGGTCCCGCGGACAACGTCTGTTGCCGCGAGGAGATTTTCGGCCCGGTGGCGTATCTGTTGCCGTTTCGGGATGAAGAAGAGGCCGTTCGGATTGTGAATGACACGTCGTACGGCCTCGCCAACAGCGTCTGGACAAAGGACATGACCCGCGCCAATCGCGTCGCCGAAGGGATGAACGCCGGAAGCAGCTGGATCAACGGGCATAATCTTGCCACGCTCGGCGTCCCGTACGGCGGTTGGCGCCAAAGCGGAAGCGGCGGGGGCGTCTGCAGCCGTGAAACTCTGATGGACTATTTGCGGGTCAAAGCGATCACACGGAAAACCGGATAGCGATGAGGACAGCAATTATCCTGCCAAGCCGCATCCACCAACGAGGTGTGCTCTCAATGAGAAGAATCACTGGCGTCATCCCGCCCAGCATCACGGTCTTCAACGACGACGACGAATCCATCAATGAACAGAAGACGCGCGAACACGTCGATTGGCTTATCCTAAACGGCATCGACGGGATTGCCCCCTGCGGGAGCACGGGGGAATTCATTGCCATGACTCCGGAAGAGCGCAAGCGGGTCGTGGAAATGGTGATCGATCAGGTGGACGGACGCATTCCCGTTTATGCGGGAACGGGTCACTATTTCACGCGGCTCACCATGGAGTTCAGCCGGCACGCCGAGCAAGCCGGCGCCGACGGGGTGATGGTCATCCTTCCCTATTACATGGCCGTGAACAAGGAAGCCGCCATGGACCACTTCCGTCAACTGCGCAAGGCGATCAGCCTGCCAATCATCATTTACAATAACCCCTGGTTCGCGGGCTATGAGCTTGCCGCCCCGGAACTTGCCCAGCTCGTCGATGAGGGCGTCGTCCAATCCGTGAAATCCGCGCACGGCGATCCCTACAGGGTCCATGAGCTCAAGTATCTCTGCGGCGACAGGATACAGGCGCTCTACGGGCATGACTACGCTCTGCTGGAGGCAATGCTCGTTGGGGCGGACGGATGGCTCAGCGGCCTGCCGAATGTGTTTCCCCGTTTGGCCAAGGACTTGTGGATAGCGGCAGGCATTGAGAAAGATATCCCCAAGGCCAAGGAGGCATTTAGCCAACTGCAGCCGTGGATTCACTATGGGATGCACGGCAAGCGCAACGGCAGCCCTCATTGGCTATCGATTGTGAAAGAGTCACTAACGATCCTCGGACGGGACGTTGGGAGGCCGCGATTGCCCCTTCAACCCCTCACATCCGTGGAGCGCAAGGATTTGGAAAAGGCGGTCCAAGCCGCGATCTCTTGAGACGAAAGGAGGGCGCTGCAATGAGGAAATTGATCAATGCCCCGGAAAGCATGGTCGACGAGATGTTGCAGGGAATCTACGCCGCGCACCCGGATCAGGTGCGCTATGTAAGCGGCGACTTGCGTTGTCTCGTATCAGCCCATGTCAAGAAAGGCAAGGTCGGAATCGCAACCGGGGGCGGATCGGGCCATCTTCCCTTGTTTCTGGGGTACGTAGGAGAGGGGATGCTCGACGGTTGTTGCGTAGGCGGCGTGTTCCAATCTCCCAGCGCCATGCAAATGCTGGAGGTCACCAAGGCCATCGATAGCGGCGCGGGCGTCTTGTACATCTATGGGAATTATGGCGGCGATGTGATGAATTTCGACATGGCGGCCGAAATGGCCGGCGCCGAAGGCATCCGGGTGGAGCAAGTCTTGGGCGCCGAAGACGTCGCCTCTGCGCCCAAAGGCAATGAGGGCAAGCGCCGAGGGGTCGCCGGCATTTTCTACATGTATAAGATCGCCGGGGCGCTCGCCGCCGAAATGGTGGCGTTGGAGCAGGTCAAATCCGTCGCCCAGACGGTCGCGGCCAATGTTCGCACCATGGGCGTCGCGCTTTCCGCCTGCACGATCCCCGAAGCCGGCAAGCCCACGTTTGAAATCGAAGAAGAGAAGATGGAGATCGGCATGGGCATCCATGGGGAACCCGGGGTCCGGAAAGGCCCGCTCGTGGCGGCGGACAGGATTGTGGATGAGATGCTTGAATCCATACTTCCGGATTTGCCGTATCAACGGGGCGACGAAGTCTCTGTTCTCATCAATGGCCTCGGCGCCACGCCCAAGGAAGAATTGTATGTTTTCTTCCGCCGTGTGGCGGAGTCCCTGAGTAAATCAGGCATACACATCTACCATCCATACATTGGCGAGTTTGCCACGTCCATGGAGATGGCCGGAGCATCTATTAGCTTGCTCAAACTGGACGCCGAACTCAAGCGGCTGCTGGACAGCCCCGCAAACACGCCCTTCTTTGTGCAACGCTGAGACAAGGGGGAAAGCCGCATGAAAGCCCTGCTGACGATCGAGGACATCAAACTCATTTTCATCCGCTGTTCGGAGATCATGAATAAAAATCGCCAGGCGCTCCTGGATTTGGACGCCGCCTGCGGCGATGGCGATCTTGGCCTGACCATGACGAAGGGATTTGCCGCTGCGGCCGCCGCCGCACGCAATTACTCCGGGAACGACGCGGGAAAGCTGTTCCTGGCGGCTGGCATGGCGATAGCGGGCAGCGCGCCCTCCACGATGGGGACATTGATCGCATCGGGCTTCATGCGAGTCGGCAAGGAGGCGGCTGGCAGGGAGGCAATGGCGACGGTCGACTGCGCGGCGATGATGATCAGTTTCCTGGATGGCATTATGGCGCGCGGCAAATCGAAGCCTGGGGACAAGACCATTATCGATTCCCTGATGCCGGCCGCGGAAACCCTGAGACAGGGAGAGAACAAGCCCCTGGCTGAGGCGTGGGCGGACGCCCTGGAGGCGGCGGAGCAGGGAGTGGAGCGCGCCAGGGGGATGCGAGCCGTGCACGGGCGTGCGGCATACTACGGCGACGCGTCCATTGGCAAGGACGATGCCGGCGCGCGGGTCGGGATGTTGATCGTGAAAGCGTTTGCCGAATATGTCGCTTAGGATGGCTTCGGCCTCATACTTCGTAAGGAGCATAAGATGCAGTTGAGCATGGTGATCAAGCCGTTGACGGAAGAGAACCTGAAGATCGCGAAACAAATCGGCATCGACAATGTGATTGATTATAATCTCAATTTCCCCGACGACGCGGACGAACACATTGCCGCCGTGCGGAAGACGATCGAGCCATATGGGTTGCGATTGGCCGGCATCGAGGGCAGTCCGGCGCAGGACGACATCCTATTCGGCCGCTTTGCCGTGGGTTACCTGCGGGGACTGATGCACGGCGTCGGGATGAGTAGTTAACCCAATGTGAACCGTATGTCAGACCGGGGTGGCCGTTTCATCACCGGGAATACCATAGGCGAGAATCGAATGAACTTGGCGAATCAGATGCAGATCAAACTCAACCGCATCGAGAACTCGTATCGGGCGTTACGGTATGAGACCGTTGCGCGGCTCGACGCGAAATACTGGGACACGAAGGAACACCTGCGCTCGGAGCCGAAAAACGTCGCGTGGCGGCCGATGGCGCGCGGCGCGAGGTGGGGCGGCGATTGGCTGACGCGCTGGTTTGTCTGTGATTTTGCGGCGACGCCGCCTTGCGCCGGCAAGCGTCTATTCGTCAAAGCGAAGACGGGCGGCCTAGAGACCCTGGTCTTCGTCAACGGCGAACCGAAGGGCGTGTTTGACGGGCGGGCGATCAACACGCCGACGACGAATCATACCGTGGTCTGCATCGACCTGAAGGCGGTTCGCGGCAGGAAATACCACCTCGCGCTGGAGTCGTATTGCGGACACACGCGGCGCGCCGGGCACATCGACAACAGCGAGAAGGGGCTCAACATCACGAAGGATTCGAACCTCTATGAGCATATTGACGTCGTTCTCGCGCGGGAGGACGTGTGCGCGTTCTACTATGACTTTCTCGTCCTGCGCCGCTTGATGCAGGCCCTGGACCCGGCCAGCCTGCGCCACCGGGACATCCATGACGGCCTCGATGACGTCATCGCCCTCGTCGACCCGTTGCCGGAGGAGACGGAGGAAGCGTCCTGGCGGCCGAAAATGCGCCAGGCCCACGCTGTGCTGAAGGCGCTTCTTGCGAAAAGGAACGGCCCTTCGACGCCGCGAGCCGGCCTCATCGGACATACCCATATCGATACGGCGTGGAACTGGACGCTGGATGAGACAATCCGCAAAGCGGCGCGCTCATATTCCTCCGTGCTCAATCTCATGGACCAGTATCCCGAATTCATGTTTCTGCAGAGTTCTCCTTATCACGTGGAGATCCTCCGGCAAGAGTATCCGCGCGTTTTCGAGGGGATCGTCAAGCACGTCAAAGAGGGACGCTGGGAGCCGAACGGCGCGATGTGGGTCGAGTCGGACGGCAATATCCCTTCGGGCGAGGCGTTTGTGCGGCAGCTGTGCGTCGGCCAGCGATACACCCGCGAAGTGTTTGGCTACACGTCGGACACGTTGTGGCTTCCCGACACGTTCGGTTTCTCGGGGGCGCTGCCGCAGATTCTGCGGAAGACCGGCGTCCGGTTCTTTTGCACGCAGAAGATGTCCTGGGGGGAAACGCGGTTCCCCTACACCTCCTTCCGTTGGCGGGGCATCGACGGAACGGCGGTGGTGACGCACTTCAACACGATCGGCGGCAATGCGGCGGAGCCGAAGGCCCTGCTGGATCGGTGGGGGAAAGCCGCCGGCGCGGGGGGCGAGGACGCGGCGCTGTGCGCTTTCGGCTACGGCGACGGCGGAGGCGGCCCCCATCTGGAAGCCGTTGAAGTGGCGCGCCAGCTCAAAGATGTCGAGGGGTGTCCTCGCGCCGAATTCACGACCGTCAGCAACTTCATGAAACGCCTCGAAAGGAAGAAAGACCGCCTGCCGGTCTGGTCTGGAGAGTTGTACTTGTCCACGCACCGCGGCACGCTGGCCTCGCGAGCGCGGCTCAAGCGGCTGAACCGCCGGGCGGAGTTGGCCTTGCGCGACGCGGAATTGGCGGCCGTGATCGCCAAACTGAACGGCCGCGCCTATCCCGCGGCGGACTTCGACCGATTGTGGAAGGCGCTGGCGTTGAACCAATTCCACAACATCGTCACCGGCACGTCGATCGTCGAGGTGCATGATCGGGCGGAGAAAGAGCTCGCGGACGTTGCCGGGGACGCGGATCAGGTTTTCCGATCGTCCTGGACGAAACTGACGAAACCCTCGCCCGCCGTCACCTTCGTCAATACGCTGTCCTGGGAGCGCCAGAACGCATTCGCAGTGGACGCGTCGAATGGCGCGCCGGAGCTGCCGTCGGCGATGGTTCAGACCTACACGGACGTCGCCGGCGTGAAAAAGATGGCCATTGCCGGGCTTCGAATTCCCGCGCTGGGCGCCGTCTCCGCGCCCGTGAAGGCCGTCCGCGCCGGACAACCATCCACTCCGTTTTCCGTCCGCGGGCGCACGATCGAAACGCCGCACCTGCGCCTCGGGTTCCATGCCTCGGGCCGCATCACGTTGTGCGTGGACAAGGCCTCCGGACGGGAACTTGTCCGGCCCGGCGGCGCTCTCAACCGCTTCCTGACGGGCGAAGACATTCCCGCCACGTGGGACAGCTGCGACATCGACCGCGACCAGGCGCGGAAGATGCGCGACGACGGCCGGCTGCTCGGCGGCGCAGGCGCCGCCTTCTTTCTCAGCCGCGACGTCGTGTCGAACGGGCCGGTGCAATTGCGCATTCGAAGCGCGTACGCCATTGGGAAGCAATCCAAGGTCACGCAGGACATGGTCATGTGGGCGGATTCCCCCCGCATCGATTTCGAAACCAAGATCGAATGGAAGGAGATCCACACGCTTTTCCATGCGGCGTTCGACCTCGATGTCCTGTCGGAAACGGCCCGGTATGAAATCCAATTTGGCCATCTCGAACGGCCGCGCCATGCCAACCGCGATGAAGACAAGGCGCAATTCGAGTGCCCGGTCCACAAGTGGCTCGATGTCAGCGAGACGAATTTCGGCGTCGCTCTCTTGAACGAGGGCAAATACGCGGCCCACGCGGACTTGGACAGTCTGAATCTCACGCTGATCAAATCCAGCGCCTATCCCGATCCACGCGGAGACGAAGGCGAGCATTGGGCGACCTACTCCTTGCTGCCGCACGCGAGCGGCTTCTCGGCGCAGTCCGTCATCCACCCCGCATACGAATTGAACTCTCCCGTGCGCGTCGTGAAGGGGGAATTCGCCGGCGCGCCATTCCTGTCATGCGACCGGCCGAACGTGATCGTCGAGAGCGTCAAGTGGGCGGAGGCGGCGAACGCGTTCGTGCTCCGCGTCTACGAAGCGGAGAAAACCGGGTCGTTCGCGCAGATCGGATTTGGCCGCCCCGTCAAGTCCGTGGTGGAAACCGATCTCCTGGAAGAGAAACCCAGGCCGGTCCGACTCCGCGACAGCAGGATCCGGTTCTATATCCGGCCGTTTGAGATCAAGACCTTCGTCTGCCACGTGTAGAGCGGCAGGGATTTGTCGTGACGCGAGGAGCGTCTCGGAAGAGAGATCTGAACGGCGGAATCGGCCGAACACATGGAATGCCTCGCGGTTGAAGCGCGCGCGATCAATCTTGGACAGACGATGGGCGGCGCCTTCGGCCGGCGTGGCCTCCAGGTTGTAGAGATTGCCGGTCTCGGTTTGAACGGCGGCGATCTGTTCGCGCAGGAAGTCCAGCGTCTCAAGCGGGAGGGGTTGGCCGACCTCTGTCGTCAAGTCCTTGTTCATGAAGTTGGGCAACACTTCGTTCGTCCCGACCACGCCCAGGGTGGAGAAGTGATTCGTCCAATATTCGCCGGTCGTACGCTTCACATCATGTAGATAGCGGGCGGAGTGGGGAAACAGCTCGTTCACGGTCTGGCGCTCCAGCGTCTTGCGCCTGATCTCCAACATCGTCTTCCCGTTAGGCGCCGTCGAACCAGGTGACAGCGCTGCGGGCGGGCGTCTTGGCCTCGCCGATGACCACGGGCAGCCCATTGACGGCGAACACCACGTCGAAGCGCTTCTCCACCGCCCCGGCCTGATACGTCTACTGATTGGTCACGGTGAGCTGTTTCAGTGTTTCGCGGGTTGCCCACACGCGCCAGCAAGGAGGTCCGCGGATGACAGGGTCTCCATCCGCCGGCCTTCCGCCGCGGCGATCAACTGGCGGACCAGCTCGTGGTCGAGGTCGGGCCACCGCAATCGCGTCAGCGGCTGCGACTCGAACGTGGAAGTGGCCTCGATGGTTTGCTGCGCGATCTCGTTCTCGTCGCTGGAGGGTGTGATGCCAAACTGTTCTTTGAGGAGCTTGACGAGGGCGGCGCGGACTTCCTTTTGCCGTTCTATGACGTTGCCGAAGCGTTTGTATTTCGGGCCGTCGTCGTCGAGTTCCTTGAGCAACGCCTCCGTGCCTTCCTCGCGCTTCTCCTCGTCGAACACGTCGCACAGACGCTTGTAGAACAGCAGCGGGAAGATGAACTGCTTGTAGTCCCTGGCGTCAATCGTCCCGCGCAGGAGCGCCGCCGCGCCCCAGAGGTGGGATTCGAGTTGTTGTTGGGAGATGCGGGTCATTTCTTGGCTCTGCCGGCCTTCTTCGCAGGCTTCTTCCGCCCCTTGTTTGGCTTGAGAGTCTTCGCGACCTCGGTTCTGAGTTCTTCGAACTCCCCAGGCGGGTTGCATGTGAAAGTCCGATCAGCGTGGGGCGGAGGGCATGGCCAGCCGCGTCCCTCTCGCGGCGACCAAGGCTGGCGGCTTTCCTCCGCATCGCCTGCCGCAGCGGGCCTTCTTATCGGTAACTCGACCACCTCGACGCGGAGCTCTTCTTCAGCGGAGGCGGCGATGGCTGATCGTCGTTCAGGATCGTTACGCGCGCCTGGCTGCGCAGGAGAGTCACGTGCTGCGGATTCGATAGATTGAGGCAGAAGGTTTCGTCGGGCTCAACGTTGGAGTCGCCATTGACCCTTGCCTGAACTGACAGACTTGTCACGCCCGAGGCGAAGACCAGCGTCCTGGATATGGATTCGTAATCGCCACCCACGACCGATGCGCTTTCGTCTGCTGTCGACAAGTCCACCGTCGCGGTCCAGCCGCTCGGAGACGAGAGACTGAGCGTCAGCGTCGCGATCGTAGGGCCGCTGTTGCCCTCGGGGACGCTGACATCGTCGACGGACAGCTCAGGCGGCGGGTCGTTGTCCCGGATGACGCATGTGGCTCGGATTGACGCTGGGGCGTCGGCGCCGATTCTGGCGGGAGAGTGACTCCCGGTCTCGAGAGGGTTTGCCTTATACGCGTAGAAGGCCCAACAACCGGCAAGAAAACACACGCTCCAGGCGCGGTACAAGCCGTTCCCTTTCATCGCACCCTCCAGGTGATTGCACTTCCAACGCGTTGGTCTAAGAGGAGAACAGGGCTGGATGGAAAGGCTGTCAAGTCAACGTCGAGAAAGCGCAATATGCCACGTTTGTCTTGCTGCGATCCGTTTCGCCGTAGGCAGGCAAGCCTCCGGTGGAATTCAATGTAAACTGATTTGAACCGTCTTATTCGTTGTCCTGCGGGCCAACACGATCCACTTCCACAGGCATAGATTAACCCATCCCGATCAAGCATCATTCCCTATATGTGGGAGACGCGGGGATGTAGACAGATTTTATGACAGGCCCATTTTTGCAGGTCGGCGCCAGCGCTTCTGGACGAAACGCATGCCTTCGCCCTCTGCGCTGGTCAGGTTCCTGACCCGCGACACCGCGCTCCATCTTCCTTGCCGAATCGCCTCCTTTCCAGACCGGAGCGTGGCGAGTTCGAGCCGTTGCTATGCCCGTGAAGACGCCCCTGAACCGGTCCCGCTTCGTGGCCTTGCCTTCTCCTTTAGGACTGCGGCCCGGCGCCAGTCTGGACCGGCGGGCAGGGAGTTGGCCTACCCGCCTGCGCCAACCGACACAAAGGCGGTTCCGAATTCGCCGACCCTCTGAGGCTGCAGCCAGTTGACGCCTTGGACGAAAAACCAGTAATCACCCGGCGCGGTCAGAGTGAAGTCCGCCCAGCCGGCGAAAAAGTCGGCTTGGCTCGTGTCGTATGCCAGCCCCGAATAGTCGACGAACGTCCACGGATCGAACGTCCCGCCGTACATCCGGTTGGTGGCTCCGCTGACCGTGATGAATCCTTCGCCCACCTTGTATACGATGATCTGCTCGAGCCAAGTGCCGTAGATCTCGGGCTTCCAATGCAGGCGAACCTGGCCTTCTCCCAAGTCTTCCGCCGCAAGGCCCGAGGGGGTGTGGGGGACGCCGCTATACACGATGCCGGTCCACGGGTTGGCGCATGGGAACCAGCTCCCGTCAGAGTACTGGGAGGAGACCCACGCGTGGTAGCCGCCGGAGTAGTCCATTTCCAGAGTCCCGGTGGTGGACAAACTCGGATAGGGGAACCACAGCGTGTTGTTCCAGCCCTTCTGCACCCAGTCGGCGGCGTAAATGTCCCACGCGAACCCAAGGTATTGCGCGGCCGGGGAGTTCGGGTCCGACCACGCCAATTCCACGACTCCATCGCCCAGGTCGGAGACTTGCTGCAGAGAGGGCGGGCCCATGACCGGCGCCTCGTCGTCATTCCGGATCGTGCCTACGCCCTGCCCATCCGCGATCACTCCGTTCACGGGATTGGCCAGGTTCACGAAGAACGACTCATCAGGCTCAAAGACAAGATCGCCATTCACCTTGACCACGATGGTCTGAATCGTCGATTGCGCGGGAAACTCCACCGAGCCGACGAGGGCGGTGTAGTCGCCACCGGCTGCGCTGGCGGTTCCGTCGCCCGTTGCGTAGTCGACTGTCACGACTTCGTCGAAAACTTGTGAAAGAGTGACAGTGAAAACGGCATCTACCGTTCCAGAGTCGCCCTCAAGCACCTCGGCGTCGCTAATCGAGATCAGAGGCGGGTCGGGAGGCGGGGGAGACGGCTCATCGTCGTCGACAATCGTGCACTCGCCTTGGCTGTCGGCCAAGGCAACATTCTGCGGATCGGAAAGCTGGACCGAAAAAGTCTCATCCGTCTCGTCGAGTGTATCTCCGCGGACAGCCACTTGGATCATCTGGCTTGTGACACCCGGCTGAAACGTGACCGTTCCCGAGCTCGTGATGTAGTCGCCAGAACTGGCCGACGCCGTGCCATCCACCGTCGCGTAATTTACCGTCACCACGAAGCCGCTGGGGAGCGACAGATTCACATTGAAAGACGCATTAACGACGCCCTCGTCGCCCTCGACCACGCTCGTGTCGCCAATGGATACTGACGGCGGGGGATCATTATCTATGATCGTGCATACCGCAGATAATGTATCCGCGGCGCGCGCTGAAAACGCCATGCCAGACAGGCTCAACAACACGGCCAGTCTGGCCATGATGATCCAGCAGGGTCGGCTGTTGTGGCGCGACGGGAACACCGGCTGCATCGCCGTGTATCTGCTACGCGCGATAACGCATGGCCGCCTTTTCTCTCCAGGGCGTCCAATGCCCATTTGTCGTCCCTCCATGGTCGCGATGGGGTCTTGTGGGTAGGTGATTTCAGGCCATAGGACTCCCGCTTGGCGCCGCGCTCTCGAATCCGCACGCCTCAGTTGTCTTGCTCCGGAGCCTAGGCGCAATCAGTCGCATCACATCTATCGGCTGAAAAGGTGGGGAACTTGAGGAGCAAACTGCAATTCACTGGGGTATTAAAGGGAGGATCTCTTGATGTGCAAATCGCAAGACAGTCTTACCAGGCGCCGCGCATTCGTCTACGCGCCGAAGCCAGGCGGACTGGCAGCTTCACGCTTTAGTGTGTGTGCGGATAATGGCGGTCTTCCGCGCACCAATGCCCGCGATCGTCTCCCGAGAAGGAAGCGCCTCCGCGGCGAGATGGGCTCGGTTTCCGCGCGGCTATGGTTTCTGGCGCTATGCATCCATTGACAGGGGGTCGGGTTCGCCCGTACCGAGAGTCAAGGAATCCCCTTATCTCCGCAATAGAGGTTTCCTCTATGGCGCACGTGGTCGATATGGCCTATACAGAAGTCATTGGGAAAAGACGGACAAGGAGAGGCGGCCTGCCGACGGTTCCCGAGGATGGGAAGTAGGGCCGGCCCTGGCGCAGGAGCATCTGTCTGCGCTGCGCGGGATTTGCGCTCAGTGGTTGCCGCCTGTGTGGGGTATGTTGCCTGACCGGAATTGGAATGCGCGCCCATGGAGCCCCGAGCGCGCTCTATGAAGAGGCCAACATGGCAGGCAATCGGGTGGCTCAGACCTAAAACGCCGAAGAGGCAGACGCCTATTTGCGCGTCGGGGCGGGAGGGATCCTTATCTTGTACTGGAGGGACTCCTGCAAACGGCTTTCCAACAGACTCCTGAGATGAAGGCAGCGCGACGGAGGAGGAACCGCACATGGCCATCGACGGAGAGAGCGCAACAAAGACTGCGGTGCTGGTTGTCGCCGAGGCAGCCGCAATACGGAGATCGTGTCTGAATTTCCTGCAGTTAAATAACTTCGACGTGGAAGCGGTCGTCCCGGGCGACGATGCCGTTCATCTGGTCCTCAAGAAGGAGTTCGGCGCGGCCGTCATCGATGTCTCGATTCCTGAAACATTCGAGGCCGAAACCATATGCCGGATCAGGGAAGCGTCCCCGGACACTGAGATCGTCCTGCTCAACGGGCACGATTCCATGTCGTCGCCGCTGGGGGAATTGGCCAAGACGGTCTTTGAACTTCCCAAGCCGTTTGCGCTCGAGGATCTAAGACGGACGCTGGTTCGTGCTCTGGAGCGAAGGGCCCTTGTGAGCCGAAACCGCGAGCTGACCCGTCAGCTGCGCGTCCTTCCGCATTCCGCGCAGAGCCAGCCGATCAAGGCGCCCCACCCTTCGGCGGCGCGTGCGGGGGAGCCCTGCTGTTTGATCGGCGAAAGCCAGGTCATGCGCCGCGTCCGGAGCTCCATCGAAGAGGCGGCGCCCGACGACATCAGCGTTCTGATCCGAGGCGAAAGCGGCACGGGCAAGAATGTCGTCGCCTGGCTGATCCACGATCGCTCCGGACGGGGGGAACGAGGCGAATTCCTACGAATCAACTGCCCCGCCATTCCCGAAACCCTGTTCGAATCCGAGCTCTTCGGCCACGAGTCCGGGGCGTTCACCGGCGCTGACCGTCAGAAGCCCGGACGCTTCGAACTTGCTGGCGGTGGCACGGTCCTCCTGGATGAAATCGCCGAAATCCCGCCGTCTCTCCAGGCCAAGCTCTTGCAGGCGATTGAGCACAGAGAATTCACGCACTTGGGGGGCACGAAGACGGTCCGCATGAATGCGCGAATTGTGGCGGCGACCAACGCGCCGTTGGAAAGCCTCATCGCCCAAGGCCGCTTTCGCCAAGATCTGTTTTACCGGCTGAACGAGTACTGCATCCATCTGCCCCCGTTGCGGGAACGAACGGAGGACATTCCCCTCCTCGTGAGCCACTTCCTCCGCTCCAGCTCGAGCCGGAACGGGCGCCACGATCTGACCATCTCGCCGGAGACCATGTCCTGTTTGGCGCAACACCAGTGGCCGGGGAACGTCCGCGAACTGGAGAGCGTAATCAAGCGATTCGTCTTGAGCGGCCGCGAAGAGGACATTTCCCGCGCTTTGCACCGACGGCCCCAAGCGCTCCCGGCTCAGGCGCCTGCGCTCCGTGAGACGGAGATTCAGACTCTCCAGGCGGCCCTTCTCAAGTGTCGGTGGAATCAGCGTCGCGCGTCCAAGTTCCTCGGAATCAGCTATAGCGCGTTGCGCCGGCGAATTGCCAAGTATGACATCATGAACCGCCCGTGTTCATCCTATTGATCCGCTCCAACCGCATTTCGGAGAAAGGCCAGATGAGGCTCGAGTTTCTGAGAGCATTCTCAGCCTCCTGCAGCGGATAGAGTGGCGTTGACCGGGTTGGAGAAGGCAACCGAAAAGTCCTCCGTCGGTTCGTCCAACCGGTCCCCGACGATCTGGATGGTGATGAACTGGCTCGTCGTGCCGGCGGGGAAGACCAACGTTCCAGATGCCGGCACATAATCCGCGTCGGCGGCCGCCGTGCCGGCCACTGTAACGTAGTCCACCGATACGGCTTTGCCACTCGGCGCCGAGAGAGTCGCCTCCAGGCGCCCCTTGCTCGTCCCTGTGTTGCCTTCCGTTACGGAGAATCCGGCGACAGAGATCTGTGGCGGCGCATCATTGTCGACGATTGTCCCGGTTGCCCGCCCACGGCTGATAGAAGTGTTGACGGGATCGGATAGATCCACGGAAAAACTCTCGTCGAACTCGTCGTAGGAATCTCCCACACAGGCCACCAGGACAGTCTTCGAGACGGTTCCCGGCGGGAAGGATATCGTTCCCGACCCAGCGACATAGTCCCCGTTTGCGGCAACGGCTGTGCCGTCAACGGTGGAGTAGTCGACCGTAATCGGGAGGCCGCTGGGGCCGGACAACGCCACAGTGAACGCCGCGTTGGCTTGGCCTGTGTCGGTTTCAACGACGCTGGCATCGCTGATGGACACCGTGGGCGCGGCATCGTCGTCCTCGATGGTGGCAACGCCTCTGCCCTGATCGATGGTCACATGGGCGGGGTTGGAGAGATCAAGATAGAAGGTTTCGTCCCCTTCGTTGAGCACGTCGCCATGGACAGCCACGGGAACCTGAAGGCTCGCAACGCCGGGCGGGAACAGCAGAGCGCCGGAGGCCGTGGCATAGTCCCCGCCCGCGGCCTCGGCTCCCCCGTCGGCTGTGGCGAAATCCACGGTCACAGGCCAGCCGCTGACGGACGAGAGAGCAACCGTGAATATGGCTTGGCTGCTCCCAGCGTCGCCTTCCACCACGTTGACGCTGTCTACGGATACAGAAGGGGGAGGATCATTGTCTATAATTGTGCCCACCGCCCGCAGCGTGTCCGCGGCTCGAGCGTTGAGCGCGACGGACATCGCCAAAGCCATCAACAAGAACGCCGTTGCCCCCCGGGGGCGCCGGCCCCGCGGCCAGCGGGCTTCAGGGCCGACAAAGGGGACGAGAGCAACAGCATTCCTGAGAGAGCACAGGAGAAGCGGAGGGAGGGCTCGCAAGAGGCCATCCGGGCGCGTGCGGTTCATGGGCGCAACCTTCGGCGATAGTCTCGAAGTCCTGAGCAAGCCGGCAGCCTGACGGTGTCGAACGGATCACGGTGAACGCCGCGTGGAGACAATTGGAGGAGGAGTTTCATCGGTGAATCTACAGGATGTGCAAAGCGTGGCAAAACGCCCCGTCTTCTGGGGTCAGCTCGCCCTTTCTTCGGCGCAGTTCTCGTGCAGGGCGCAAACACCCTTAATCTGCATATCGGACCAAAACGGGAAGACTTTAGATCTATTGCCGATTCGATCGAGTGATTCACAGTTTCCCCCGTTCAGAGGAAACTATTTATTTAAGGCAACTAGATCTGGCAACATGCAGATAAAAGTGTCAATCCTCGCTGACGAGCCTTCGCAAGAGCATCCGCAGAGTCGAACCGTGCCACGGGATCTCTGGGAATTGGGCGGGACTGGGCTGCGCCCAGGAGGGACGGGAGTTTGGGAAGATGCTGGGGGACCCTGTGGAATCGTGTTTACGGGCGCATGTCTCCGGCCTGCCTGTCCGGCTCTGGAATTTGCTATCGACGTTGTACAAGCAGTCGGAGTCGCTATGGAATTACGAGACAGGGGAGGAGGAAGTCCATGCGGACAAGTCCGAATGGGGGAGGGGGACTCTGTCGGAGCCGGACGCCCAAGCCACGCGGGCCTGCGGGATGATGAAGATCCTTGGCGCCCCAAGCCCCTGAGGAGCGTCCGACGCATTGAACCGGCAGCCATGGGGGGCGACGCGGCGCGGATCCCTCAGCCTTATCTGCGGTTGCCCGGCGCGGGATTGTTCGGCGGTTCAGTTGTAAGACTGCCAGACCGCCGGTCTTGCCGCGGTGCGGAAGGCGCCCCCGACTCTTGCCACGTTCCAGCGGAGAGTCTGGCTGGGGGCTTCCGATCGGATCAGACTGGTTGGATAGGAGATCTGGAGTTCGAGGGTGTCGGTCTCTTTGGACATCTCACGCGCCGTCAGCGTCAGGGCCGGGTCTTTCGCGTCTTTGATCAGTTCCCGCCCGAGACGCCACTCGCAACGCACGGGGGAAATGGGCAAGGGCGTCGCCGAGAATGCCAAGCCCTCCTGGTTGACCTGGTAGAGCCCGTCTGGCGCCGGCCATGCGCTGTCCACCAAGCTCAGCAGGCCGAAAAACCTCCTAGCCAGCGCCTCCTGGCAGACGGGACAGAAATCGTTCCCGATGTTTCGCATCAGGCAGTTCAGGCTCGGCCGGTAAACGCCCTTCGAATAACCCTTGGCTCCCTCAAAAGCGCCGACCCGCCCCTGATAGTCCTGAGTCTCGGGGGTAGGCATCGGCATATCGGCGTCAACCCACGCGGTCCACTTCAGGTCTGGTCCGGCCCCATCGAAGTCAACATTCGGCTCGGCATCCGAATACGGCGCTCCGGTGGCGGCCGATTCATATTCGTCCGCAAGGCCGCCGAACGAGTGTCCGAGCTCATGGAGCACCACGTCGCCTGTGTAGGCATTCATCGACGAAACCGTCAGGAATCCGCCCGATCCCCCATACTTGTCCGCGTTAACAAGCACGATGATCCCATCCCAAACCCCCGGCCCGGCCACGCGGTCGGCCAAGTCTGCCGCGCGGAGCATGCCGTCCGAATCCAGGGCCAGCAGTCGCTCAATTCCGTTCGTCCAGTAGGAGCTGTCGAAATACGTATTCACGAAATGCTCAAGATGCGGATCGTCCGCTCCTTGTTCCGCGCTTTCCACGTCCACACGGTACACGTTGATTCCGGCAAGGCAGACGTCCCAAGGCGACCTCTTCGCGAACGTCCCGATGGCGCTTTCGACATCCCGCGCGAAGAGTCCCTGAGACAACTCCGAGGCCGTGTACCCGTCCCCCATCACCACGAACACGAGACGATTCAAGTCGGGCCCCGAGTCCAGGACCTTTGCTGTCGAGAATGGACCCGCCGAAAGCCGCTGAGCGGCGGGCGCGCTTTCCACGGGGAACGTTAGGTCGAGATTCTGTAAGGCTGGGGGAACAGCCGAGGCCTCGCCTCCGTCGGTTCGAGCCAGAGGAGAGGCGCCGCGCAGACGCGCCGCAACCGGAATGCCTGGGCCGTTGGGTCCAGCAACGCGAAGGACAAACACTCCCTCGCAGGAGAGGGCCGTCGGGGAGTCCACCGGGGAACCGACGGTTGATCGGAGCCCCAGGGGGATCTGGACCGGCAAGGAAGATAGGGCCTCCCCCTTTTCACCCAGCCAGGTCAGTTCGGACTCCATTTGGAACGCAGCGCCGCAAAGGTCTGGCGTCCTGACTTCCTTGGCGAGCGCGGGGATCTGCCTGGCATTCAGCAAACGCACGCCCTTCGCCCCGTAGGCAAACGTAAGCTGCCAATGCTCCACGAGATCGGTTGCTGCGCACACGGCGAGAGATGACCGAGC
>JAPLSS010000645.1 GCA_026398515.1 Candidatus Sumerlaeota bacterium
GGAGCTCACGGCGATTGGAACGCCCTGAATCACGAGGCTCCGCATCAAAGAGAGATCCGGGAGATAGCGCAGGGGAATCTTCAGCGCGTGAAACATCGGAAGGAATGCGATTCCGGTCAGGGCCGTGCCCAAGACGCTCACGACAATGACGCCTCGCACGCCAAAGCCCATCAGCACGGCCAGAGGGGGCGCGAGGATGGAGACGACTCGTGTGAACAGGATAGCCAATGCGGCGAGTTTGAATCTCTCCCGCGCATTGGCCAGAGTGCAGGGCAGAGAGAAGAACGGCTCCAGAGCGAAGGACAGGGAATAGACGAAGATGAGAAACCGGACCTCTCCGGGCACACGGAGTATGAGCGCGAAAGCATTGACGAGGAGGATGCTGACGAAAGACGTGACGGCTCTCAAGAGGAGGGAGTTGGACAGCAGAATTCCGGCCAGAGACGGGGTCCGTGAGACGTCCCGCACGATGACCAGGTCGGTCCCCAGGCTGGGGAGCTGCCGAAAGAGCGCCACAAACGCGTAGACCGTCGAAAGCATCCCGAAATGCGCCGGGGCCAATGCCCTCGCCACGTAAATGGACGCCAGCAACTCCACCGCGAAACACAGTTGGTTCGCCACGCTCAGATACGTCAGGTTCTTCGCGGCTTGCAGAGCGCCCCAACCGTCCAAGGTGGCCCAGAGCGCGGCTCGCGATCGAGGGAGATTCATCCGCATAGCGCCTGCCGGCTGAAGGAACGACGAGAACGTGGGTGGGTATCGAGAAGCCTGCCGCGGACTTGACTCAAGGGAATCTCGCTTTCGGAAATGCCCTACCCCGGTTTTCCGACACGCGCCGGAAGGCGGCTATGCCCGTTCTCCCGCCAATTCACGATACCGCTGGAGGACCGGCAAGATCCAGCTCTTCCACGAGAAGTGGGTGTGAATCCACTGGGACCGCGCGCTGCGGGCTTCCTCGGACAAGGCGCCTTCGGCGTTGCGCGAAATGGAATCGGCGACCGCCTCCAACGTTCGGGAATCGTCGGCGCGGGGCAACACCCAGCCCGCTTTCTGTTCCCGCACGAGGCCGCTGATGTCGCCAATGCCCTCCGTGCACAGCAGGGCCAGGCCGCTTCCCAGGTATTCGAGGGCCTTGGTCGGGCAGGCCACGCGATTGACCAGGTCGTTCTTTCGGAACAACAGGCCGACGTCGGCGGCCATCAGCGCGCGTCCGACCTCCGCGTGCGGAAAGGACCGGATCTCACATCGCGGCCGCACATCCGAGGGCAAGGCGTTCAGGTCGTCGCGGAACGCCTCGGGCTTCGTGCTCAAGAGGGCGGCGCGCGCGCGCGGGATTCGCTCCAGCAGCATCCGAATGTTCCGCATCATCTGATCGGGCAGTTGCCATTTCTGCCGGTGGCCGGAATAGGCCAACACCACGGAGTCGCTCCATCCAAGGCGCGCCCTGCATTCCCGGCGTGTCCGCTCGTCGAAGTAGAACAGGTTCTCATCGATGCACAGCGGCGTGACGGCGACTTTCTCCGGCTTGGCCGTGTAACGTTGGATCAAATAATCGCGGAACGGCGTGGAGACGCAATTGAGGGAATCCACCCCGTCCACGATGCGCCGCTCCATGTGGCGCGCCACGAAATACTCCAGGACTCGGCGCGGCCAAATGTGGTCCGCATAATGCAAATGCTCCTGAGGGAGAACTCCGCGCAAGTCCGCGTGCGCCTTGAGAAAAGGAAACCACCGGCTCTTGGCCGTCAACACGGAGTAACTCATGAGATACCCCGAGGCATGGACCAGATGTTGGCCGGGGACTTCCTCAAAGAGTTGCTCCAGGGCGGGACGCAACCGGCTGCTGTACGCGGCCAGGCCCCGGGCATAGGGCGGAGATTCGACCACGCGCAGCGACCCGTTCCCCAGTTCCTCGCGCGTGGCCTCGATCTTCCGGCGATAGTCCGCGCTCGCCGACCACCCCGGGATGGCGAAGTGGATCATATCGGTCCGCAGGCCGGCTTGGCGCAACGCCCGGAGAAACGCGCCGGCTTCGGAGTCGAACACCCCGGCGAGAATCTCGGCGTTGGTCACATAGATGACACGTCGAAGGGATGGCATGGGCCATGATCCGCTGGGCCGCGCTGTCGGCGCCCGCGCCTTTCGCCAATCGCGCCCTGGCGCGCTACTGAGGCTTGCATAAGTAATGTCCCATTGATCTTCTCAGAAAGCCGCACAGATTGGGCGAATTTTGAACCCTCGTGGGACATTGCTTATGCAAGCCTCATTAATGGACATTGGGATCGTTGGGGGCCGCGTCCTGATCGTCCGGGTAGCCGTCGTGATCCGAGTCCTGCGGATGGGGGCCGGGGCCAGGGACGGCGAAGCGGCCCGAGTGGACGAGCGGGGTGAAGATCTCCTGGGTCGTGCGGACCGCCTCGGCCTCCGGGCAACTGCTGAGGGCCCATTGGGCCATCACGTAGAAGCCGGCGGTGCGCTTCAAGACGCACACATGAAGGGCCGCCAGCATCTTGCCCGCTTGCGGATGCAGCCAGCGGATGTACCAGAGTTGCATCTTCCCCTCGTCGCCCTGCACGCCCCACTCCGCCAGAGGGTTTTTCTGCTCGGTGGCCAGGATGCGCATCGGCGCGCCCTTCGAGAACATTTTGAACAGGGCCGGGCCGAGCCGTTCAATGGAGTAGTCTTCCTCGATCCGCTGAATCTCGACAAAGAGAAAATGGTCATAGGCGCGCCGGTCGCTGACCCACAGATGATACGCGCTGGAGGCCACGATCGTCCAATCGGGCGGGTATTGGAACGAGAAGTCGCCGCCGTCAAAGTTCGGCCAGCCCGGCACGTTCTGGTACGGCGGAACCGCTGGAGCGTTGAGCCAGTCCTGGCACCCCTTCTTGATCAGCTGGTCGACGTCCGGCGCAATCGGATCGTTCAGCGCAGAGACGTCCGGGGTCGGCGTGGGCGTGGGCGTGGGTTGCGGCGGCCCGGTCGGCTGCGGCGTCCCCGTCGGCTGCGGCCCGGGGAAGATGGGGCCGCTCGGAGTGGGAGTCGGCGTCTGCGATGGCGGCGCGGACGGCGCGGGGGTCAACGGCGGCCGCAACGTTTGCGCCGCCGCTCCCGGGGCGGCTCCCTGCCCCGGGAAAAGCGCGGACAGCGATTGCTTGCCCGCGGTTGGGCGCTCCGGGCCGGTGGCGGTCGCTTCCGGCCTTGAGGGCTTCGCCTCTGCGTCGAAGATGGGCGGGTCCCACGATGACGGCTTCTCCGCTTGGGGCGCGCCGGATTTCGAGAACAGGCCCTCCAGGCCGCGCGATCGCGCCCCGGTCGACTTGCCCTTCTCCCCCGTCGGCTCCCCGGCGGCCGTCTTGAGCGAGACGGATTTCAGAATGGCCAAAGCCGTTCCCGCCAGCTCCGGCTCGCCTTCGCCGACGCCCAGGACGATGAAGGCCAGCGCGTCCTTGTCGGCGAAGGCCAGCCCATAGCCGCGCCACGTGGTGGAACCGTGCTCATTGCCGTGACCGACTCGCTTCAAACCGACCCGGACAGCCGACCTTGGCTGGATCTTTCCGCTCGGAGACTCGAATCCG
>JAPLSS010000201.1 GCA_026398515.1 Candidatus Sumerlaeota bacterium
GGGCGAGTTGATGACCAACGCCGGCGATTTCGACGGCCGGACCACGTTCGGTGCGAAGGAGGCCGGCGGCGACGGCGAATACCTGGTGCGCGTGGGCACCGAGAACCGCCAATACGTGCTCGGCCACATTTCGCTCCTCGGCTACGAGGGGTCGATCATCGCCCCGATGACCACCGGCGGCCCGTTCGTCTCCGCGCTCGGCGATCCGGTGGAATGCCTGCTGACCGAGTGGGCGCGCCAGTGCAAGGCGCAGAACGGGGTGGTGGTCCTGCCGCACCATCCGAACCCGCGCGCCGAACCGGCGGCCACCATCGTCAGCGGCGCGGCGGACGCCGTCGAGATGACCTCGTTGTCATCTCTATATGGCGGAATCAGCGCCTATTCGCTGGTCGATTGGTATCGGTATCTGAATTGCGGCTACAAGACGGCAGTGGTCGGCGGGACCGACAAGATGAACGCCGCCACCGCGGTCGGCGCCGTGCGCACGTACGCCCGGATCGACCCCGGGCGCGAGTTCACTTACGAAGCGTGGAAGGACGCGGTGCGCCAGGGTCGGACGTTTGTCACCTATGGGCCGCTGATCGAGTTCAGCGTCGACGGACGCCAGCCCGGCCAGCGCATTCCGATGATGGCCGGCGGGGGAACCGTGGATGTCGCATGGCGAGTGGCGAGCGTCACCGTGCCGATGTCGCGGATCGAGTTGATCGTCAACGGCGAGATTCGCGAGAGCCGCGCCGTCATGCCGGGCGAGGACGAGGGCCATTGGGCGGTCAGGATGGAACGCAGCGGCTGGGTGGCGCTGCTGGTGCGCGGGCATTATTCCGACATGCCGGAGATCATCGCTGCGCACTCCTCGCCGGTGATGATCGACGTGGAAGGCTCGGAACTGCTGGCCGCCGCCGACGCGGTGACTATTCTCGAACAAATCGAAGGGGCGCTGGCTTACATCGACACCATCGGCACGCGCGCCGAGACCCGCGCGTGGAAGCGCATGCGCCTCGTGCTCACGAGCGCCCACCGCTCGCTGCACAACCGCATGCACCAGCGGGGCTACGGCCACGCCCACACGCCGGTGGACGATCACGCGGAGCATCGGAAGTAGGTCCGGTCGGCCCGACCGGACCACGCCGTGCCGGCTCGATGCAGCCATCCGCAGGCCGAGTCCGGTCGAGCCGACCGGACCTACTTCCTGGCCTCGAACCACCGCTGAAGCGAGGTTTGGCTTTCTCCTGAAGGCCGCCCGGCGATCAGCCCTTCGACGCTGATGTCCTCGTCGAGATCGGGCCAGTGAATCCCGACGCCCCGGCCGATCAGACGCCAGTTCCCGCGTTCCTTGGGCGTGCCGTGCTGAAGGCGCAGATGCCAGGCCAGCAGAAAAGCTTTGCAATCCCTGAGCGTTGAGATAGAATTAGGGCAATCCAGGATTCTGGAGGTGGATCGCCCGTATGGGCGAGCGTGAAAAGGCCCCGCCAAGGGGCCTTTTTATTTTGGGAACAAGACCTTCCCATAACCAGCCACTCTGTCTTCGTAGAGTTGCCGGTTGAACTATGTCTCGACGATGGCCATCAGCCTGGCGGCAAACGGAGCAGGAGGCTCGTCTAGGCGCCCCTCCTCTCGCAGGATCGCGTGCCGGACCGGGTGGCCGAGCAAATCGGACAATTGAAGCCTGGCGATGTTCGCGGCCTTTTTCTTGATTTTCAGTTCTCTGCTCGTCAGTGCCTGCTGGAATGCCGAAGCTGGCGTCATCCATACTCCGCGGGAATATACCCGTTCGTAGGAATCGGCCAACAGCCGATCTTCAGTCCCGCCTCGGCTTTCCGCCATCACGTCTCCGCAACGACTGATGTGATTCAGGTACCCGCAATATCGCTGGAGCATAAACCCGAGCGCCAAGTGGTAAGGATGGGCCGCGCTGTCTCCGTATTCCTCTCGCAAAGCCAGTTTGTCGATCACCACCGCCACGACCCGGAATTGCGCTCCAGCAATCAACGTAAGGAGTGCATTGTCGAACGTGGATGCTGTTTCCGGATCCTGCAAGTGTTTGAAAGATCCTCGCCGATTCATGATGTCCTCCCGGTGTAGGACAGGAGGATCATCGGGATGATGAGGGACGTGAGCCTTCTTGAAAGTCACCAACGCCTCATGAAACGCCAGGTATTCCGAATTGCGGAACCAACAGCCCAAAAGGCACAAATAGCGATGACCAACTAGGTCGAGATGCTGGAAGACGTGGTCGCCCGATTCGTCCAGATAAAGTCGGAAGCGATCCTCGAACGAGGTGGGACGACCGGTCGGATGTCCGCGCAATTCAGTCACACTGACTCTCCATCCGCCCGTTGTCGCCGTATGTCGCTTCGGGCATCGCTCGGAGCAGTCTCGGCGAACCGCCGCATCGTGGGCAATTCGACCGCGCTCGCCAAAGGCCGACCGGACCTACTTCCTGGCCTCGAGCCACCGCTGAAGCGACGCCTGGGTTTCCCCCGAAGGCCGCCCGGCGATCAGGCCTTCGACACTGATGTCCTCGTCGAGATCGGGCCAATGGATCCCGACTCCCCGGCCGATCAGACGCCAGTTCCCGCGTTCCTCAGGGGCGCCGTGCTGAAGGCGCGGAAACCAGGCGAGCGGAACAGAAATGGATCGGCCATCGGTCAAGTCAACGGCCAAGTTATCATCCGTCACGGTGACATGGCGGGCGATGAGCGAATCCGATTCGTCGGTGATCGCCAACTTGTCGCCCGGCTCCAACACATGCACGCCCAACCTGAGCTGCCTGGTCCTTGTCAAAATGTAGGCTCGGCCTCTGCCGCGCGCTATTGCCAGCGAGTCATCTTGGATTTCGAGGCACATCGGCGCGTCGATGCCGAAGCCCCAAACCGAACGCGTCGATTCCATCGCCTGGACCAGTCGCGGGAATCCGCCGAACTCCGCAAAATGCGTCTCTACAATGCAGCCGTCGAGCAGCCCTAGCCCTTCGCCAACCTGCAACTGCGTGTCGCCATCCTCGGCCGGATCGAGAACCATTTCGGCTCTGAGGAGATACTCGTTTCCCGCCGAGGAGGCCTTGCTTCCCCAGATTGTGCAGGCAGACGGCGCAATCAGCGCCCCTGCCGACACGCCTCCGTAGGGAACGCCCGATCGGCAGCGCTGTTGTATGATCGCGGGTGCCTCGCCCGCCGCAAAAATCCTGTGATATTTGCGAGTATCTCCTCCGCCCATGAAGATCCCCGTGCACTCGCGCAAGACGGACAGATCCTTGGGCCTCAGCGCCAGGGAGCCCTGATCTGGGGCAATGGGAACAACCTGCGAGGCCCCCAGGCGCACCCATGGCTCGCTATACCGGGAGACATATTTCTCCCACCCGGCGCCACCCATCAGGAGAAGGGCGATGACGGCATTGCGACCGCCCGCGGCTTCAACGAATGCGGCTGAGTTCGCCTCGAAGGTGTCGGCCACGTCGCCGAAGAGGAATACTCGCTTCATACGGCGATCTTCGCTTCCACATAGCCTTTGCCGGCGGACGCGAGGGCGTCCTGTCGGTTGAACTGAAGAGCCTCCCTGAGCGTCAGGCGAAGGGTCTCCATCAACTCTTCACGCGTTCGTTCTTGGCAGTTGACCCCAGGGACTTCCTCAATCCACCCAATCCACCAATCGCCTTCCTGTTTCAACACCGGGGTGAGTTCGGATGCCATTGGTCTCGCACTCTTTCGCCCTTGGCGCATCTGTTGGGAAATGCAGTCATGCATCTGAAATCTCCCCGAAGGGGAGGGATATGAATAGCCGTGGGCGTCAGCCCACGGAAACCTGCGCCCACGCCTTCGACCCTGACGAGGTCACAATGCCAAGTCGTCATTGTTCGACCCCTCCAGGGTCGGGTCGTTTTCCCTTGCCATCCCGTGGGTTCCGAGGACTCCACCCACGGCCACTCATGTGTCTCCCCTTCGGGGAGCGTCGGGAACACTGGATCGCAATTTCCAATGGATGCATTCAGCCCTTATACCTTTGTCCTTACCCCTCCATCGCCCCGCTCAACTCCGCCACCGAGGCGAAGCCGTGTTGGGCCATGTAGTCTTCGATCCCTTGCAGAACGTCCATCGGCGCCATGGGGTTGACGAAGTTGCCGGTGCCGATGGCGATGGCGTTGGCGCCGGCGAGCAGGAACTCGATCGCGTCGCGCCAGGTGAGAATCCCGCCCATGCCGATCAGGGGGAGATCGGGGACGGCCTTGCGGATCTCCCAGACCATGCGCACGGCGACGGGGCGGATGGCCGGGCCGCTCAGGCCGCCGGTGACGTTGGCGAGCTTCGGGCGGCGCGTCTCGACGTCGATGGCCATGCCCAGCAGCGTGTTGATCGCGGTGATCCCCGCCGCGCCGCCCTCGGCCACGGCCTGCGCCATCTCGCCGATGTTGGCCACGTTGGGGCTGAGTTTGACGAAGACAGGGAGGCGGCTGGATTGCACGGCGGCCTGGGTGGCCTGCCTCGCCGATTCGGGGTCAGCGCCGAACGCCAGGCAGCCCTTCTTCACGTTCGGGCAGGAGATGTTGAGTTCGATGGCGGCGATCTTCGGCACGTCGGACAGGCGGCGGGCCAGCATCGCGTAACCATCCAGGTCGTCGGCGCCGATGTTGGCGAAGAACGCCGTGTCGATCCCCTCGATCGCCGGCACGATTTCCCGGAGAAACCGCTCGATGCCGACGTTTTGCAGGCCGATGGCGTTGAGCAGCCCCGACGGCGTTTCGACCAGCCGCTGCGGCGCGTTGCCCGGGCGCTCCGCCGGCGTGACGCATTTCAGGAAAATCCCGCCGAGCCGCGAGGGATCGTAGAACTCGCGATAATTGCCGCCATACCCGTAGCAGCCCGACGCGACGGCGACGGGGTTTTTCAGGCGCACAGGGCCGAGTGAAACAGCCAGCGCGGGGCGTTCGCATGTCGAGAGGCCATTCATCAGGCCGCGATCCTCTCTTTACTCGAACAAGTCAGAATACGAGCCTATCCGTTCGAAGATGAGCCGAGTCTCCTCAATCTTGTAGATCAGCAACCAGTCCGACTCGATGTGACATTCCCGTCTTCCCGCATAGGCGCCGACGAGCCGATGGTCGCGATGAATGGCATCGAGAGACTGCCCACCGAGAAGCGACCGGGCAATCATCTTGAACTTCTCGAGATCCTTCCCGCGGCGCTGGGAGCGTTTCACGTCCTTCTCGAATTGCCGGGTGTAGACGGGGGTGAGCATCAGATCCCCAGTCTCTTGAACATGTCCTCGGCGCTGTCGCAAACGACTAGATCGCGGCCCGCGTCGGTCGACTCAAAGGTTCGCCTCGTCGTGGCGGTGGGAATGGCGACATCGAAAGGCAATCCGCCGCGCAACTCGACCTGTTTGTAGAACAGAGTAATGGCCTGCGTCGCATTCAAGCCGAGCCGCTGGAACACCGTTTCGGCATGCTCTTTCAGCGCGGGCTGGATTCGCGCTCGAACCGTCGCTGTCTTGTTCATGGGATCGCCTCCATTCCGTCACTGTGGCACAAATGGGGCACAGGCGCAAGACTTTTCTCGGCGATCTCTTGGAAGAAACTGCACGGTATCGAACATTCCACTTGAATTGGACAAGACGGCGGAAGGAAGGGCGCCTGACGTGGGGTGGACAGCTCAGGCGGTGATAATCGCCCGCGGCCACGGCTGCATAGCCACTGTCGGGTGAGGGGACATCGCATTGGCCGCCCCGACTGCCTCCCCAGGCGACGATCGAGTCGCATCCCGCCTCGCGCCTCCCGAGCCTCCTGCTTCAGCCTGCGTCAGCCGGAGTTTGACATTCGCTCCGATCGGACTGCATAGTGTCGCATTCCCAACGCCATCGCGACGCCTGGACGTGCCCCCGCCGTTTCAGCCAGATCAGAAGGCCGCCGGAGGGCGAGACCGCGAACTCATGGAAGAAGCCGACAAAGGATCTTCACGCCGATGGCTGCGGGCGCTGTGGACGCGGCTGCGGGCGCCGGGGCCGGCGTCCATGCGTTACCCGCCCGACGCGCCGCCGCGAGTCCTCTTTTATTGCGCAAGCAACATCGGCATGGGCCACCTGGGGCGGGTGACGCGGATCGCCGCGCGATTGCGCGAATTGGCGCCGCGGGCCAGTTTGCTG
This sequence comes from Candidatus Sumerlaeota bacterium, assembly GCA_026398515.1. Taxonomy (GTDB): domain Bacteria; phylum Sumerlaeota; class Sumerlaeia; order JAPLSS01; family JAPLSS01; genus JAPLSS01. The sequence continues at coordinate 6,136 of JAPLSS010000201.1, forward strand.
ATCGTGACCGACGCGAAGGACCTGACGCTGGCCGCCGCGACGCCGGACCTGGCGGTGATGAAACTGCCGTCGTTCGCGTTTGACGAGGGAGGCGCCTTTCAGGACGTGCCGCAGGGCTTGCGCATCGACAAGCGCCAGTTGCAGGCCATTCGCCAGAACACGCTGCGTTCGCTGATGGAGTCGTACCAGCCGCACGTGGTGTACATGGACACGCTGCCGCATGGGAAGCGCGATGAGATGCTGCCGGCGCTGCGGTATGCGCGGCGCCGGCTGCCCCGCTGCCAAATCGCGCTGTGCATGCGCGACCTGCCGTGTCCGCCGGACGAGGAGTTCAAGTTTTCGGGGCCGGAAGACAAACTGCGCAAGGCGGCCGCGGTCTACGACCATTTGCTGGTGGCGGGCGACCGGCGGTTCTTCGATCTGGCCGCGGCGTATTATTGGCCGGAATGGCTGGCCCAGCGGCTCGTCTACCTGGGATTCGTGACGCCGCGGGTTGCCCAAGCGTCCGGCGAGGAGTGGGAGCGGTCCATGAAGATCCTGCGCGCGGTTCGGGCGGCTCGCGCGCGCGGCGCGTTCGACGTCCGATTGTCCCTTTTCACCGGACCCGCGATCGGCGATTCCGACTACGCGAACCTGGAGAAGGAAACGCGCGACGATCCAGCGACGCGTATCGAACGCTTTTCGCCGCGGTTCGATCAGGCGCTCGCGCGGGCGGACCTGGCGATCCTCCAGGCCGGCTCGACGGTCTTCCAGATCCTGGACAGCGACATTCCGATCCTGCTGCACGCGCGCGACTACACTACGGAAGAGCAGGGGTTGCGCGCAAAACTGCTGGCGAAGGTCGCGGGCGTGGAATTGATTGACCCGAACTCGATGAGCGAAGAAGAACTGGCCGGGCGCATCGAGCGCGCGTTGCAAGCCCCGCGGGTCATGAGGAAGACCGGGTTTGATTTCGACGGGGTGGAGAAAGCGGCGCAGTTCTTGAAAGGGATTGCCGATTGATCGACCCGGATTCAGGCAGGACGATTTTCAGGCAGGACGATTTGCTTTAGTCCGCCCAATGAAATCGCCCAACCAGCTGGGCCGTGTCGTCCAATCGACAATCGAAAATCGGCGCTACAGAAGCGGACTACAAACTTAAGGAGATGTCCCCATGCCTTCCGGACCCATGTCCGACACGATCCTGGCCGCGCTGGCCGAGTATGAGCCGTATCGCGAGTTGCGCGCGGGGAAGATTGCGCGCGAAGAGTTCCTGAACCGGCTCGAGGCGAGTCCCGGCGGCCTGGAGCAACGACTCGGCAACGCGCGCCACATCTGGTTCCTCGCCTCGCGCTACCCCGCGGATTTCGACCGGCAGTCGGACGAAATCTTCGCCCAGTTGCGCGCGGACGGCATTGTCGCCGGGCAGCCATCGGTCGCGGAGTTCGAGGCCTTCCGTCGCCGATTGCTCGCCATCTGGGACCACGGCGAGAACCGCACGTTCATCCATCCCGACGAGGCGCGCGTCCTCTATTTCCTGTCCATGGCCAAAAAGCCGAAGCGGATGGTCGCGATCGGCTGCTATTACGGCTATTGGGCGATCTGGGCGATGCCGGGCGTGGCGGCGGGCGATGGGCGGGCGACGTTGATCGACCCCAATCCGGCGGTCACTGCTCTGGCGGAGAAGAACTTCAAGGCAATGGGCTTTGGGGAGCGGACCGAAGTCGTCACCGCCAAGGCCGAGACGCTCTTCGCCGGGATGGACGCGGACATCGACATGGTCTTGCTCGACGCCAACGGCGGCCGGGACAATCCCGATCCGAACTACCATGGCAAGGGGATCTATGCGTTCATGATGGAAGGCATTTACGACAAGATGGTCGACGGGGCGCTGCTGGTTGTGCACAACGATTACCGGCCGAACATCGGCTCGAACCGCCTGGCGCAGAAATTTCTCGACAACCTCGCGTCGAAACTGGATCGTTTCCACGCGTTCGTCGATTCGCGGTTCCGCAAGGGCCGCGTCACACCGACGCCGGATGGGCTGGGAGTGTATTTGAAGTGAGTGCGGAGTGCCGGGTGCGGTGCAGAGTGTGGAAACTACGATAAGGGCCGCAAGGACGACAAGGACTTCAAGGCCGCAAAGGACTCGCGAGACCCGACTCTGCCAAGTGTCCTTCATGTCCTTGTCGGCCTTGTTGTCCTTTCCGAACGCCGCACTCCGCACTCCGCACTCCGAACTCGTATCTTGTAGAGGAGGCGCAGGATGAAAGTGTTGATGATCTCCGGAAGCCGCAACCCGCAAGGAAAGACAGCGACGATGGCCGAGGCGGCGTTGCGCGGGGCGGCGCAGGCGGGGGCGCAGTGCGAGCGCGTTTGGCTGCCTGAGATGAAGATGGAACGCTGCCGCCAATGCGACGAAGCAGGCTGGGGCGATTGCCGCGCGAAAGGTTCGTGCGTGATCGAAGACGACTTCGCCGCCCTGGTGACGAAGATTCGCCAGGCCGACGCGGTGGTTTTCGCCACGCCGGTCTACTTCGGCGACTTGAGCGAAAGCCTACGGGCGTTCACCGATCGGCTGCGCCGCATCACCCGCCACGAGGCTGGGAAGGCCGGCATCGTGGGCAAGCCGGCTCTTGGGGTGAGCGTGGCCGGCGGGAGCGGCAATGGGTCGTTTTTCTGCGCCGACAGCTTGAACAAGACGCTGTCAACGAGCGGTTTCGAGGTGCGCGACTCGGTGGCGGTTCGCCGGCAGATGATGGATCTCAAGGCGCCGTCGCTGGAGGCGGGCGGGAGGGCGCTCGGGCGATGAAATGCTCGTGTTGTCGCGTCGCCCGCGATCTGACTCCGGCTGTCCAGCCACGGGTTCGTCAAGGGACATGCACATACAGCTCGACGCGGGGGTCATAAAATCGTATTCTACGAAAATCAGATTTTATGGAGAGGAGACGAATGCCAGCCAAGCCAGTCACGGTCACTGAGGCCGTGCGCCATTTCTCCGATTATGTCAACCGGGTGGCGTATCGCCGCGAATCCTTCCTCCTGTGCCGGGGCAAGAGGGCGATGGCCGAGCTGCGCCCCGTCCCATCGGCAAGGCGGCTCGGCGACCTGCCGGGGATTCTTGAGATGCTGCCAGCCCTGTCGGCGCCCGAGGCCAAGGCTTTCTTGAAGGACGTTCGAGCGGCCCGGAAATCGCTTCCCGCGGAGAATCTGAGAGACCCATGGGAGTCCTAATCGACAGCGACGTTCTGATTGGCCTGGAGCGGCGGGACAAAGACGTCGGCCCGTTCATCCGGGGCCGAGAAGACGAGGAAGTCTTCCTGTCCGTGATTTCCGCCAGCGAACTGCTGCACGGGGTCTACCGCGCAACGAGCGCCCACGCACGAGCGAAGCGGCTCGCGTTTGTCGAAGGAGCGCTGGCGTCAATCCCGATCCTGGAGATTGACCTGGCCACGGCGCGGCGCCACGCCCAGCTATGGAGCGATTTATTGAAACGCGGGCGCATGATTGGCGTTCACGACTCCTGGCTGGCGGCAACATGTTTGGCCCATGGGTTGACCCTTGTAACCGGCAACAAGAGGGAATTCGCAAGGGTGGCCGGCCTTCAGGTCGAGGCTTGGACATAGATTCGTTCTCCAACTCCGAAGCGTTGGCTGGCCAATCCACGCCAAAGAAAAGACTGGCTTGACAAAGCGCCCCGGCGCCTCTTTCATACGGGCGATGCTCGCGGGAGCGTTGGGGCGACTATTCCGAGGAGGAAGCAAAGCGGATGGCTGAGGAAGCGATTTACGGCAATGCGTTGGGGTTGATCGAAACCCGAGGCTTGGTCGGCGCGATCGAGGCGGCCGATGCGATGGTGAAGGCCGCCAATGTGCGGCTGGTGGGCAAGGAGCACGTCGGCGGCGGCTTGGTCACCGTCATGGTGCGCGGCGACGTCGGCGCGGTCAAGGCGGCCACCGATGCCGGCGCTTCGGCGGCGCGGCGGGTCGGCGAACTCCTGTCGGTCCACGTCATCCCCCGGCCTCACAACGAGCTGGAGAAGATCCTGCCGAAGGGCTGAGGCGTTTGTTTCAACGCACTCTCTCCGACGAGGCGGCGGCCGCCGCCGGCGTCGTGTCGCGCGTTGCGGCGCGGACGGCGCGGGCGCCGATGCGCCTCGGGCGGTCGGCGTTTCAATGCCAGGCGGGCGGGTTCTATTCCTACGCCTGGCATTCGGTTTGACGCGCTTTTTGGGGCGTAGGCTTTCCAGCCCCGCAGGCGGGGCGGGGAAGCCTGCGCCAGGAAACGCATGGGGCGTACGGGAATGGATCGCGACACACTCGTATCCCTGGTGGTCGAGGAAGTCCTGCGGGCGTTGAAAGACAGGCCGGCGGGACAGCAAGGCGCGCCGGGCGGGACATCCTGCCCTTCCGACGGCAACGCCAAGACCCGCGCGGGCATCTACGATTACAGCCAGGGAACGGCGTCGCGCGTTCAGTCGCTGGAGAGGTCTCAGGACGCCTCGGCGGCCCTGGACCGGCCCGCTGCCATCGTTGGGATTTCCAATCGGCATATTCATCTCTGCCCCGAGCACTGCGCGCGGCTGTTCGGGCCGGGACGCGACCTGACGATCCGCAACGAGCTGCGCCAGCCGGGCGAGTACGCGGCGCGCGAGACCGTCACGCTGATTTCGCACCGGGGGCGCTCCATTGAGGGGGTGCGCATTCTTGGGCCGCTGCGCAAGGCCACGCAGGTGGAGCTGTCGCGCACCGATTGCTTCTACCTGGGGGTCAAAGCCCCGGTGCGTCCGTCGGGCCGTCTCGACGGGACCCCGGGCATCATT
>JAPLSS010000821.1:0-2125 GCA_026398515.1 Candidatus Sumerlaeota bacterium
CTTCGATTTGCTCTTGCCTCCCGGCGCATCGCGAATGGTCAGCGTCAACGTCAACCCCCACGCCGGCCCGTCTTCGTTGATCGAGAACACCTCGGCCAGCATCGGAGCGCCTCCATCCGTCGCCGTGTCTGATAAAAAAACCGCCAGGACGTGGGGCTGATTGGCCTCGGCGATGGCGCGCGCCACCGCCTTCTCGTTGCGCCACATGTCGAACGCCTCGGCGCCGAGGATGCACCCGCCCGCCGAGAACGCGTGCATCACATAGCCCGTCGCGCGCGGATTGGAGCGGATGGCCAGCGCCTGCAGGTAGTCGCTCTCGGCGTGGATACGCTGCGTCTCCTCGATGATCTCGCCGATGCCGGAGAAGAAGCGGTCCATGCGCCGGGCGCGGAACCCCTCCTCGAACGAGCCCAGCAGCGTCTTCAACGCCTCGTAATCCTCGCGTCCCTGTCCGCCGTGCTCTTCATACTGCGAAACCAACTTCGGCAGGTCGGGGAAACTGCCGTAGCCGAATTCCGAGACGAACACCGGCCGGCCGGCGACAACGTGGCCGCGGCCGAACACCCCCGTCTCCTGGCCGAACGCGCGCAGCGGGGCGAGCGCGGCGTCGGAGGTCGGCCCCGGGATGTAGCGGTGAATGTCGTTGATCACCACCCGTTCGTTCGAGCTGGGCAGGTAAGCATAGGCGGGCTTTCCCCAGGCGCCCGATTCGTCGATGATGAGGCGCGTGAGGTCGAACCTCCTGATCGCCTCTTGGCAGAACCGCTCCAACTTCCGTTGGACGACCGTGCCGGGGAGGTTCTCAATCGCCGTGATGACCCGACCCGGGCGCGGCTTGTCCAGCGATCCGCCTTCGTTCAATACGGTCCACATCACGACGGAAGGCCGGTTGCGGTCGCGCAGGACCATTCGGCGGATCTCCTCCTCACACAATTCATAGGTCTTCTCAGTCTGCAAGATCCATTCAATGGGCGGCTCTTCGCACAGCATCATGCCCATCTCGTCGGCGACGTCGAGAACCAGCGGGTGAATGGGAATCTGCCAGAAGCGCAGCAGGTTGAACCCCGCCCGCTTCGCCTTGGCGATCTCGTCCTCGACGAACTCGCGGCTCGGAGGGATGACGAGGCCCATCGGATACAAGCCCTCGTGGAACCCACCCTTGAGGAAGATCGGCTCGCCGTTGAGGTGGAAGCGCAGGTTCTTTAGCGTCAGCCAACGCAGGCCAAAACGAACCTGGATGTTGTCTTCAATCCATTCCCTGCCGAGCCGGGCGCTCGACTGGATTTTGAGCAGGTACAGGTTGGGGGAGTCGGGACTCCACAGTTGAGGATTCTCAATGGATAGATGGGTGTAGACGGGGATGGTGTGAAGTTTCGAAAGCCCCTGGAACGACTCGACGCGCTCCAGGAGCGGACAATCGGGCTGCGGCCAAAGACACAAGGCGAAGCGGATTTTCGCCTCGGACGCCCCAATCCGATTGAGGAGCAGCCCTGTCACGTCGACGCCGTTCAACTCCGCGGTCGGCTGCACGCGGCAATCGCCGATATTCACCGCCGGATAGTTGAACAGGCGCACCGACTGCCAGATGCCGCCGAAGTTAAACGACTCCTCCTGGCGCCAGCACGGAGTCGCCTTCAGGACAAAGCCGTCGAGTTCGCCGTCCTTCGGCGGGCATAGAACGCGGACCACCAGCGTGTGCTCGCCGCCGCCCCGGACGAATTCCGTCACAAAGAACTCGAACGGCGTATAGCCGCCTTCCTTGCCGCCGACGAACCGCCCGTCGATCCAGACTTCGCTGAAGTAGTTGACGGCGTCGAACCGCAGAGTCGTGCGGCCATTGGGCGGGGTCGGCGGAAACTGGACGCGTTTCCAATACCACGCCACCCCGTCGTAGTTGGGGTTGATCTCCTCCCACACCGAAGGCACGCGGATCGGCCGCGCGCCGGACGGCGGCTCGGGGAGCGCCTGCCAGTTCTCGCGGCGGCCTTTGTTTTCCGGGTCGAAGACGATTTGCCACTCGCCGTCGAGAAGCGTTTCGCGGGGAGTCGGGGGCATGGCGAATGCAGCTCCTGTGCGTTTCTGTCTCGAGCGGTTCCTGGGAGCGGCGACGGCCCCGTCGACAACG
>JAPLSS010000821.1:2143-6654 GCA_026398515.1 Candidatus Sumerlaeota bacterium
CCGTTGCGTTAGATTGCCGACGTGGCCGTCGGCGCTCCCAGGAACCGCCCTTGCTCCCTTTTCATTAGTAGATATACAGCCGCTGGCGGGGTTGTTTGGTCCCGGATGGCGGCGATGGCGGCGTTTCCGCGGCGGGCGTGTCCGTCGGCTCTTCGGCGCGCTTGGCGCTGGAGGGCGGCGGCAAGGGCCGGTTCTCCGCGAGCGCGCTGAGGAACTCGACGTCCTGGCTCAAGATGGTCGGCGCGCCCGCGAGGTCATAATACTTGTCCGGGACCGCCTCGAAGTAGAACTCGCCTTCGGAATCGGGAACCATTTTCATGGCATGAAGGTCCTGGCGCGCCGGGCCTTCGATGTCGACCTTCTTTAGTTCGAGCGATTCGGACGCATCGACCTCTTTTCCCGAAGCGAAGTAATTGCGCCAGACGATGACCAGGTCCCGGCCGCTCTCGATGGCGGGGATCTCGGCGTGAAACAGGGTCGGCTTGACCTGATCCACGTGGATCTGCGTGAGTTTGTGCCGTTCCTGAAGGCGGCTCAGGAGGCGCGCGGTGTAGAACGCCTTCTTCTTGTGTCCGCCTTCGCCGGAGACCAGCGCCGAGCGTTCGACGACCGACGGGAACGACGCCAGCACGGAGTCGGGCGGCCAGAACACGCCGCGGCCCAGCCCCCCGCCCCAGTAGAAGCGCGAGACGCCGCATTGCGCGGCCATCAGGACGCTGCGCGCCAAGTCGGCCGCCTGGTCGGTCTCGCCCTGGCCGGCGGACTCGCCCGACGGGGCCGACGCGATCAAGCAAATGGCGGCGTTGGCGTAGGGCGTCCCAGCCAGCTGCCCGCAGGCGTGATCCACCGCGGCGGGAATGCGCAGGCAGTCGTCCTGGCCGTTCCCGCCGATCACGCGCACCTCCAGCGCGTCGAATGCCTTGGAATCCGCGCCGAGGCTCGCCACCGCGTCCGCCACGTAGAAGACGCGCTGATCGGCCTCCATCGTGTCGAACGCCAAGGCGCCGAAGGCCACTCGCGCCTCGTCGTCAGCGGCCCGCACGCGTTCGGAGACGAGCCGCAACAGCGCGGCGTAAGTCTTCGCGTCCGCCGGGAAAGCGCGCGCCGAAAGGTCCTCTTCCACGCCCCAGGCATGGACCGCGGAGGCGTAGCGCGCCGCGGCCTGTTCGACGAACCGCGCCATCTCGGCCTGGCCCTCCGCGTCGGCGGGCAGGCGCGTCGCGGGGTCCATCCGGCACGGCGCCTCTTTCCCGCGCGGCCAGGCGAAGCTGAGCGTGATCTGCGTTCGCAGCCCGACGGCCTTCGCCTCCTGAAGGCGCGAATCGGCCAGACTCCAATCCAACGTCCGGTCGGGCCGTTCCACTTCGTGCCAACTGACGGGAAGGCGGACGAATTTCCAGCCGATCTCCTCGACCAGCGCCGGATCGGCCGCGAGGAAATTGCCCAAGCCGACGAACGGAGCGCCCGGAAACGGCGGACGCGACGATGGCGCGGCGCCTGAGACCGCGTTCGCCAAGAACGTCAGCGCGGCGCCCCAGAGACACGCCTGTCGCACGGTCCAGCCATGAACCAACGGAACCACGGTTCTTTGGGAAACGAGATTCATGAAAGACTCCTGCGATTGCCGCGGGCAGCGCCGCGGAGGCTTGCCCGACGCGGCTGCCTCTGCCGCGAATCTCCGTCCGACAGGTCCGACCTGTCCATCCCAAGGGCGTGAGGACAAGGCCCGATAGGTGGAAGCCGTGTTTTGGACTGCGGCGGCTTGCCGCCGCTTTTGCTTCGACCGTGAAGGATTTCAGACAAAAGCGGCGGCAAGCCGCCGCAGTCCAAAATCACGTCCTCCTTGCTTCAACGCCTGTGCCCGTCCGACCTGTCCGACGGCTCCGGAGCCGCGGCCATCGAAGCAAACGGGCCTGCCGCGCAAGCTACACCCCCCTGGCGCCGCCGCCGACGCCGCCGAACTTCCTCTTCTGCGCCTGTTCTTCTTGTTCCATCTTCTGCTCGGCCTGCAATTCCGCTTCGCTGCGAATCTTCACCGGCGAAGGCAGCGAGTCGTTCAGCCCGAACTCCTTCTCGATGCGGTAGATGCATTCGTTGATCATCGCGTTGGGCCAATGCTGCTCCTGTAGCGCCTGGCGCGTCAGTTCCGTTGATTGCGTGCGCTCGAAGACGCGGCGGGCTTCATGGTAGCGCAAGTCATCGACGAAGCAGCGATCGTTCGGGCCGCCGACGCATCCGGCGAGGATCGCAGCCGCCGAAACAAGCAGATACAAACGGGCATTGCGCATGGGGAGAGAGTTCCTGTTCATTCCGGGGTTTGGAGCATGGGGTCCCGCCTTCAGGCCGACTGAGCGGAGCGGCCGGTCGCAATTCCAGCCGCTGTTGGGTTCATTCCGCCTAAAGGCGGGACTCCATACTCACCTTTTCATACCTTCCTATGCGGCTCAATCGCGAATCGTCTTCGCAACATTCGGAACGCCTTTCAGGGCCGGACGCTTACTGCCGGTTGCGCGATTGGGCAAACAGGATCACCGCCCGGGCGCCGCTCTTGAGGCAGTCCAGCGCCGGTTCCACGTCGCCCTTGGCGAGCAAGTCCTGCGCTTTCCAGTTCCAATAGAGCGCCTCCTTGCCGTATTCGCGCAGACGGGGCTCGCCGACCGACACCTTCAGCCGGCTCCCGGCCTTCCCCTCGTCGGCGTAGTGGACGACCACGGTCGAGACCGCCGAGGGAGGGAAATACAGGTAGATGACTCGCGCCTGGCTCTTGGAGATCTCGGCATCGGCGCCCGCCGGAGCGTCGCTCTTATTGGTGGGAATTCTCTCGCCCTCGGAGCTGAGGACCTCCACCCGGTCCACCCGCACGCCGCTTCGCCTGGCCAACAGCGACACCGCCGCCGCGCCGGCCACGGGCGGATCGATGACGAACTTCTCGGCGGACGACTCATTGCCCCCGTCGGGAGACAGAATCATCTGCGAGCGCGGGATCGGCTGCCACCGCCAATACTGGCCGTCCTTGGGATCGATCTGCAACGCCCGGTCGAACTCCTCCAGCCGCGGCGTGACGAGTCGCAACAGATCCTGCGCTTGGGCCGCCGCGTCGGCGCGCCGCGCGGGAGAGGCCTCGAGCGCCGGCCCCAGGAGGGCGTAGATGCAATATCGGGAGATGTTCGCAATATCCCGAAGGGTTTTGATCTCCGCGGGATCGGTCGGGAGCGCGCCCGCCGGCTTCGACGCCGGACCGGCGGGCGACGCGGCAACCGGCGCGCTCGACGGCATGGGCGGCGGGACGGCGGGAACCGGGAGCGGCGCCGACGCGGCGCGAGCCGAACCCAGCCAAACCACGGCCAAACCGAACAGCCACACGGCGCGGGGCGAGCGAAACCAAAGGGAACGCACGGGCGCATCCTCTCCGGGCGAGGGATTCGAACAACGGGCCGGGCAGACGGTTCCACGAATGGGCGCCGCTGTTACGAAAATGGGGAGTATGGAGTCCCGCCTTCAGGCGGAATGTCTGGCTGCCGTTATCGACCCAATTTGGGCCATTCCGCCTGAAGGCGGGACTCCATACCCCCTATTCTCGTTCGTTTCCGGGTGACCCGAAGAACCAAGAGTCGCTGTCACCATAAAGGACCGCGCTCAAACTCTAGGCGCCGCCTCTCGACAAGATCAAGGGAAAGCTGCGGCGCGCATGATTTGGTTGCGAATTCTGTTGGGGCGGGATATTGCTTCGCTCAATCCACCCTTGCGCTTTACGAGCGCGATCGCGCGGAATCGCAGTTTCAAGGCCATTGGGGAAAGGACACGGAACGCCATGTTGAAGATTGTCATCATCGGAGCGGGGAGCGGGTTCGGGGGGCGCCTGTCGATCGACATTCTGTCGCGCGAGCCGTTGCGCGACTCGACGATTTGCCTTGTCGATATTCACGCCGGGCGGTTGAAGCAAGTGCAGCGTTACGTCGAGCGGACGATCGAGAAATACCGGCTGCCGACGAAGGTCGTCGCTTCGCTGGACCGGCGCGAAGTCCTCCCCGGCGCGGATTTCGTGGTCACCTCCATCTCGGCCGGCGGCGGCGCCTACTGGGGCTTCCCGTACACGGCCGAAATCGAAATCCCCCAGAAATACGGGATCGAACAGACGGTCGCCGACACGGTGACCGTCGGCGGCGTCTTCCGCTTCCTGCGCACGGGGCCGGTGCAGCAACAGATCCTCAAGGACATGGAGGACCTGTGCCCCAACGCCATGGTCCTCAACCACACGAACCCGATGGCGATGCTGATCTGGCTGCATTCGACGGCCTCGACGATGCGCAACGTCGGCTTGTGCCACGGCGTGCAAGGGACCACCAACATGCTGGCGCGGATGATGGGCGTCCCGGCCGACGAGGTGACGCACACCGTCGCGGGCGTCAACCACCTGGCGTGGTTCCTCGAACTCAAGCGCAACGGCGAAGACCTGTATCCGAAACTGCGCGAAGCGATTCGCCGCATGGAAGCAGATCCGGACTCCGTGC
>JAPLSS010000493.1 GCA_026398515.1 Candidatus Sumerlaeota bacterium
ACGTGGCCGTCCGCGCCCCCAGAAACTACGAATCCTTGTGTCTTGAATGCGACAACCGCGCAAACGGCTTCGGACCCCAATCCAGCGCGCCCAGACGCCACAGATACGCCAGCGCGGCGACCAGCACGCCGATGAAAACCAACGCCTCGGCGAAGCCTGCCCAACCCAGTTCGCGAACCGCCACCGCCCAAGCGAACAGGAACACCGCTTCCAGATCGAAGATCACGAAGAACATGGCCACCAGGTAGAAATGAATCGGGAAGCGCAGGCGCGCCGACCCGGTGGATACGATGCCCGATTCATACGGCTCGCCGGTGGCGCGATCCGAGTGCCGAGCGCCGAGCACGAACGACACCATGATCATCCCGGCCGGCACGGCGGCCGCCGCGGCGAGGTAAACGAAAAGAGGCCAGACTGTTTGCATGGCGACACGCCGCTTCTGTCAGATCCGCAGCGCCGGTTAGTGATGGGCTGAACCCCATCCACGCCGCCGATGCGCGCGCCGGGCTGTCCACGTTGTTGAGAGCGATGTGCCACGCGCCATGATGCTTGCGCGCGACACAAAAATCATGCCCCCTACAGCAGCGACTTTACCGTGTCAACGATAACGCGCGCGCTGATCCCGAAATGCTCCATCAGTTCGTCGGGCTTGCCGGAACGCGGCACGCCATTGACCGCCAGTCTCTTGAACTTGCACGACTCGCCGGCGAGTTCCGCCAACACCGCCTCGCCCAGGCCGCCCTCGGGATAATGGTCCTCGACGGTGATCACCAACTCCGTGTCGCGCGCCGCCCGCCGCAAGGCCGTCGCATCCAGAGGCTTGACGCTATAGAGGTCGATCACGCGGACGCGAACGCCTTCTTTCCTCAGAATCTCATAAGCCTTCAACGCTTCGTGCAACGTCACGCCGGCGCCGACGATCGCCGCGCGGTCGTCGCGGCTGGAGCGCAGCGTTTTGCTGCCGCCAATCTCAAAGGTTTCATCGTTCGGATAGAGGATCGGCGTCTTCGGGCGGCTGGTGCGAATGAACACGATGCCCGGAGTCCGCGCGGCCAGTTCCACCATGCGCTCGGCGCACACCGCGTCGCTGGGGTAGAGAACCGTCGAGCCGGCGATGGCGCGCATCATCGCGATGTCCTCCAACGCCATTTGCGACGGGCCGTCCTCGCCGATGGAAATGCCGGCGTGCGAGCCGCACAGTTTCAGATTCGACCGCGAAATGCCGGCCATGCGGATCTGGTCGTACGCGCGCGAAAGGAAGCAGGCGAACGTGGAGGCGAACGGGATCTTGCCCAGCGCGGCCAGGCCCATTGCCGCGCCGACCATGTTCTGCTCGGCGATGAAGCACTCGACGAACCGGTCGGGGAAGGCCTTGGCGAACTCCTCCGAATAGGTCGAATTCTTCACGTCGCCGTCGAGCGCCACGATGCGCGGATCGGCCTCGCCCAGTTTCCTCAACGCCGCCCCGTACGCCTGGCGGGTGGCGACCTGATCGGTTTCCTTGTATTGCGGGCCTTTCATCGCCGCGGGGGCCGGGGCGGGCGCGCTCGGGCCGTCCTCCGGCATGCGGATCGACACCTTCTCCTTCAATTCCTGGTCCGGCCCCAATTCCTCCAGCGCGCGGGCCAACTCGTCCTTCGTCAGCGGCTTCCCGTGGTAGCCGTTCTTGTTCTCAATGAATGAGACGCCCTTGCCCTTGAGCGTCCGGGCGATGATCGCCGTCGGACGGCCTTTCGTCATCTGCGCCGAATCGAGGGCGTCGATGACTTGTTCGAGGTCGTGACCGTCGATCACCCGCGTGTGCCAGCCGAACGATTGGAATCGGCGGTCGTGCGTCTCCACGTCATGCTGCAGCATCGTCGGCTGGCTCTGGCCCAGGCGGTTCACGTCGACGATCGCCGCCAAATTGTCGATTTGGCAGTGGCCGGCCAGCGCCGCCGCCTCCCACACCGATCCCTCGGCCACCTCGCCGTCGCCCATCAACACGTAGACTCGGTTGTCGATGCGGTCCATGCGGCTGCGCAACGCCATGCCGATCCCGACCGACAGCCCCTGGCCGAGCGAGCCGGTGCCGACGTCGACCAGCGGATTGCGCGGCGTCGGATGACCCTCCAAATCGCTGGAGAACTCCCGCAACGTCATCAGTTTTTCCACCGGAAACGCGCCGGCTTCGGCCCAGGCCGCCCACAGGACCGGTGCCGCGTGGCCCTTGGACAGGACGAACCGGTCGTTGCGCGGGTCCTTCGGGTCCTTGATGTCGAAACGCAGGTATTTGAAGAAGATCGCCGCCACGATTTCCGCCGCCGACATGCACGAGGTCGGATGGCCCGAGCCAGCCTGGGTCGTCGAGCGCATCGAATGGCGGCGCAGGCGATTGGCCAGGATCTGAAGGGTCTCGACGGACGGCTGGCTTTCTCGAACGGTCATTGCGCGTGTTCCTTGTTGAAGAATGGCGGGGCGCCCTGGGTGGCGCAGATAGTCTCCGCGAGTAGGCCAGCCTTGCCGAGGCTGGCTTGGCGCGCCCGGCCAGCACACCCCGGCATGGCGGACCTACTCGCACAGACCGGACTGTCGGCGCCACTCAAGGCGCCGCGATGCTAGGGGTTGCGCGGAGGGCGTGTCAAGCGCTCGGCGATTCCAGAGACGCCTGAAAACGGTCCAACTCCGATTCGAGGCGAGACAACGCGTCGTCCATGCCCAGAACCAGCGGCTTCATCTTCCGCCAAGACAGTTCGAACGAGTAGGCATGGCGGAAGACGTGGCGGAACCCCATGTAATCCCTCAGTGTTTGACTCAAGGTCTCGGAGATGACGGCGTCACGTTTCGGCGAGGGGCGGGTCATTCGCGACAACAGGTCGGAATGCCAAGCCTCGCCGCGCGGCGCCTGACCGTCCAGTTCCGTGGCAACGCGTTTGAAGATGTTCTCAATGCCGGAATAGAATGAATGGACTATCGAGGCAAAGGCGGGAAGCTGTTCCTGATCGGGTTCGCTTGCCTGACACCGCTCCAGAAGTCCGCGGTACGTTGACAGCAGACGGCGCAATTGCGCCCGCTCGCCGACGATACTCGAGACCAGCTTACGCGACACGGACGAGTTCCTCTTCCGTCTTCAGAGACTCCGTGAAGGGAGTGGATTCGTCCAAGTCAACAAGGTCCACGGGACGCCCCAGGATGTAAAGCGCTCGGCCCACTGCCCGATAGAACACCTCTTCCGGCAGCCCGCGCACCGCCAGATCCACGTCGGACCCTTCATCCATGGTTCCGCGAGCGCAGGAGCCGAACAAGTACACTTCCCGCGCTCCATAGCTTACGAGCATGCGAGCGGCTTCACGAATGCGCTCCTGGAGCGGTGGACTGATCGTTTCCATGAAAAGGCGCCTCTCTCGCTCGTCATTTCCAGATAGACTACCCTCGTTTGCATCCGCCCGCAAGGTTTGAGATCACGCGCGGCGCCGGCTTTTCAGTGGCGTAGGCGTTCCAGCCTGCGCAGTCCCGAAACCGAGACAAACAACGCGCAGGCTGGAAAGCCTACGCCGCTAAAAAGCCCGGCCACTTTCCGGCACGGGATTTGAAAGCCGGCATTCACAAGCTCTTGCCTTGCGCAACGGGCGGCTTCTAAAATGATGGTTCAGGGAATGATGGGGCGAAGCACGAACACTTCCTGGGACGACGAATCTCGCACTATGACGATTCTACCGGAAACATCGCCACCCCTTGCCGCCGCCATTCGCGCCGAGCTGGAGAAACGCATCCTCGTCATGGACGGCGCGATGGGCACCATGATCCAGGCGCGAAAACTCAGCGAAGCCGACTTCCGCGGCGCGCGGTTCGCTGATCACCCGAAGGACCTAAAGGGGAACAACGAGATCCTGACCCTGACCCGACCCGATGTCATCGAGGCCATCCACAAGGACTTCCTCGACGCGGGTTCGGACATCATCGAAACCAACACTTTCAACGCCAACCGCGTCTCGCAGGCGGACTACGCGGCCCAATCCGCGGTGTCCGAGATGAACCGCGCCGCGGCGGAAATCGCCCGCCGCGCCGTGGACGGCAAACTCCGCGAGGATCCCGACCGTCCCCGCTTCGTCGCCGGCGCCATCGGCCCGACGAACCAGACGCTTTCCCTGTCGCGCGACGTGAACGACCCCGGCCGGCGCACGCTCACTTTCGACCAGTTGGCGAACGCCTACCTGGAACAAGCTCGCGCCCTCGTCGAAGGCGGGGCCGACCTGTTGCTCGTGGAAACGATCTTCGACACGCTTAACGC
Source organism: Candidatus Sumerlaeota bacterium (assembly GCA_026398515.1). GTDB lineage: Bacteria > Sumerlaeota > Sumerlaeia > JAPLSS01 > JAPLSS01 > JAPLSS01. The sequence goes on from JAPLSS010000493.1 coordinate 4,271, forward strand.
CAAGGCCGCCCTCTACGCCATCGAAGAGTGCTTTCAACAGACCGGCCGGCGCCTGCCCGTCATGATCTCGGTGACGATCTCCGACCTGTCCGGCCGCACGCTTTCCGGCCAGACGCTGGAGGCCTTCTGGCATTCCATCGAGCACGCGCGGCCGCTCTCCGTCGGGATCAACTGCGCCCTGGGCGTCGAAGACATGCGCCCGCACGTGGAGGAGATCGCACGCCTCGCCGATTGCTTCGTCAGCGTCTACCCCAACGCCGGCCTGCCCAACGCGTTCGGCGAATACGACGACACGCCGGAGCACATGGCGAGCGCCCTCGGCGAGTTCGCCGCCAACGGCTGGGTTAATCTCGTCGGCGGCTGCTGCGGCACCACGCCCGACCACATTCGCGCCATCGCCGAGGCGGTCCGCGACCTCCCGCCGCGCCGGCCCGCCGCGCCGGAGCGCGTCACGCGGCTGAGCGGCCTAGAGCCGCTGCGCATCGGCTCCGGCGCCAGCTTCATCATGATCGGCGAGCGCACAAACATTATGGGCTCGCCGAAGTTCGCCAAACTCGTGCGTGAAGGCGACCTCGAAGGCGCGCTCGCCGTGGCTCGCCAGCAGGTCGAAAGCGGCGCCAATGTGATCGACATCTGCATGGACGAGGCGCTCATCGACGCCGAGCAGACGATGACGCGCTTCTTGAACCTGATCGCCGCCGAGCCGGAAATCGCGCGCGTCCCGATCATGATCGACAGCTCGAAGTGGAGCGTGATCGAAGCGGGCCTCAAGTGCCTGCAAGGCAAGGGCGTGGTTAACTCGATCAGTCTGAAGGAAGGCGAGGACCTGTTCAAGGAGCGCGCGCGGCGCATTCAGCGCTTCGGGGCCGCCGCCGTGGTCATGGCGTTCGACGAAGCGGGCCAGGCCACGACGGTCGAGCGCAAGATCGAGGTCTGCCGCCGCGCGTATCGCATCCTCGTCGGCGATGTCGGCTTCGATCCCTGCGACATCATCTTCGACCCCAACGTCCTGACCATCGCCACCGGCATCGAGGAGCACAACGAGTATGCCAAGGCGTTCATCGAAGCCACGCGCGCCATCAAACAGACGCTGCCCGGCGCGAAGGTCAGCGGCGGCGTGAGCAACCTTTCGTTCTCCTTTCGAGGAAACAACCGCGTGCGCGAGGCGATGCATTCGGCCTTCCTCTATCACGCCATCCGCGCCGGGCTGGATATGGGGATCGTCAACGCCGGCATGCTCGAAGTATACGAGGAGATTCCCAAGGACCTGCTCGAAGCGGTCGAGGACGTGATCCTCAATCGCCGTCCCGACGCCACCGAGCGGCTCGTCGCGTTTGCCGAGAGATTCAAAGGCGAACGGCACGGCGAATCGCGGGCCGAGGAGCAGGAGTGGCGCAGCTGGCCGGTCGAGAAGCGTTTGGAGCATGCCCTGGTGAAGGGCATCGACGAATTCGTCGAGGAGGACGTGGAAGAAGCGAGGCGCGCCGCCCCCTATGCGCTCAACGTCATCGAAGGCCCGCTGATGAGCGGCATGCGCATCGTCGGCGACCTGTTCGGCGAGGGGAAGATGTTCCTGCCGCAGGTGGTCAAGAGCGCGCGGGTGATGAAGAAGGCGGTGGCTTGGCTCGTCCCGTTCATGGAGCAGGAAAAGGAGAAGAGCGGCCAGCGCCAGACCGCCGGACGCATCCTGCTGGCCACGGTCAAGGGCGACGTGCACGACATCGGCAAGAACATCGTCGGCGTGGTGCTGCATTGCAATAATTACGAGGTGATCGACCTCGGCGTCATGGTCCCGGCCGGCGAGATCCTGCGCCAGGCGCGCGAGCGGCGCGCCGACCTGGTGGGGCTGAGCGGCCTGATCACGCCGTCGCTCGAGGAGATGGCGCACGTCGCCAAGGAGATGGAGCGCGAAGGGTTCCGCGTCCCGCTCCTCATCGGCGGCGCCACCACCAGCAAGATCCACACGGCGGTCAAGATCGCTCCGCAATACGGCGCGCCGACGGTCTACGTGCCCGACGCCTCGCGCGTCGTCGGCGTGGTCCAGGGCCTGATGGATCCCAAACGACGCGACGGGGTCGCGCGGGAGGTCGCCGAGGAATACTCGCGCCTGCGCGCGCACCATGAACGCCAGCGGCAGATCAAGAGTTTGATCCCGCTGGACGAAGCGCGCCGCCGCCGGTTCGCGCCCGATTGGAAGACGGAGGCCATCGACCGTCCCTCCTTCCTCGGCGTGCGGACGTTCGAGGACTACCCGCTGCAGGAACTGGCCCAAGTCGCCGATTGGTCGCCCTTGTTTCACGCGTGGGAGCTGCGGGGAGTCTATCCGAAGATCTTCGAACACAAAGAGTGGGGCCAGCGGGCGCGCGAACTCTTCAAAGACGCGGAGAGCCTGTTGCTCGAACTAAGCAAGACGAGACGCCTGCGCGCCAATGGGGTCTTCGGCTTTTTCCCGGCCAACAGCGTCGGCGAGGACGTCGAGATCTACGCCGACGAAAGCCGCTCGCGCGCCCTGTGCGTCTTCCACTTCCTGCGCCAGCAGGGCGCGCGCGAGGAGGGGAAGCCCAACTACTGCCTGGCCGATTTCATCGCGCCGAAGGACTCCGGGCGCCCGGACTACATGGGCGCGTTCGCGGTGACCGCCGGCGTCGGCGCGGCGGAACTGGCCGCGCGCTACCAATCTCGGAACGACGACTACAACGCCATCATGGTCAAGGCGCTGGCCGATCGCCTCGCCGAAGCGTTCGCGGAATTGCTGCACAAGAAGGCTCGGGAAATCTGGGGCTATGGGAAGAACGAGGAGCTTTCGGTCGACGAGTTGATCAAGGAGAAGTACCGCGGCATCCGTCCCGCCGCCGGCTATCCGGCCTGCCCCGATCATACGGAGAAGCGCGCCCTCTTCGATCTTCTCGAAGTCGAGAAAAACGCCGGAATCACGTTGACCGAAAACTTCGCCATGCTGCCGGCGGCCTCGGTGAGCGGCTGGTACATCGCCCATCCGAAGTCGCTGTATTTCGACGTCGGCCTCATCGGCCGCGACCAAGCGGAAGATTACCAGCGCCGCAAAGGCATGCCGCTCTCCGACATCGAACACTGGCTCGCGCCGAATCTGGCGTACGAGCGGGCGGGCGATTCGTGATCCGTCGAGAGCGTTGCGGCTGCCGGGAGCGAGGGGTCCGATTGACTCCTTTGGGACGTGCGCTTTCGCGCCTGACGGAGGCCTTGGCCCGGATGCTTGGAATACTGCGGAACACAAATCAACCCTGGGCGTCCTACGTTTGGAAAGCCAGCGCGCTTTCCCTGGCGCCGAGCGTGGTCTTGTCAGCACTCTCGTTCGTCGTCGCGCCGCAGGCCGAACGACCCGAGGTTGTCCAAGTCCCCGTGCCGTTGGCGCTGTTTCTTGTTGTGGCGGTGGTCCCTTGGCTTGAAACACTGCTGATGTGGCTGACGCTCGCACTCCTGGGGATCGTCCTGCGAGGCGCCACATCCCGGGCGTTGGCGTGCGCCCTGGTCTGGGCCGTGTTGCATTCGATCTCGGTTCCGGTCTGGGGCATCATCGTGTTCTGGCCATTTTTCGTCTTTTCCACCGCGTTCCTCGAATGGCAGAAGAAATCGACGTGGAAAGCGATTGCGGTCGCCGCGCTGATACACATGTGTCAAAACTCGATCGGTTTGATCACATTGGCGCTCTTCGCGCTCTCCCGGCTGACAAGAAGCTCTGAATCCATGATTGTTCTCGCGCCCCCAACGGACCCGGCGGAACCGAGCGCTGACGTCCAGAGAAATCCCCAGCCCAAATCAACCGGCATGGGGCAAGGATCATCCCCCGGCCCGATGCGATAATCTCAAGGGTCTTGCCTTCCCGCGCCTTGCAAGCGATCCGCGATGGCCCTGGCGAAAGATTCCACTTACGCCAGCTTCGGCAGCGCGAACTCCTTGCGGTAGGTCTTGCGCAAATACTGGTTCGCCTCGGGCGCGTTCGTCACCTTCATTTTCTTGCCGTCCCAGGCGATCGTCTTCCCGGCGCGGACGGCCAGGTTGCCGAGCAGGACCATTTCGGTCTGCGGGCCGGCGTAGTCGAAGTTGGCGCCGGTGTTCTCGCGCAGGCCCTTGCAGGCCTCGATCCACTCGACGTAGTGGCTCTTGACGCGCTCGTATTTCTTCTCCGGCTTGGCCGCCATGAAGTCCAGCATCCTCTGCTCCGGCAGAATGCGGGGGCCTTCGGCGTACATGCCGGCGAAGATGATGCCCTCGTCGCCGATGATGAACTGGCCGCTCTCCCCCATCTTGCGCTCTTTGGGCATCGACTCGGGACGCGGCGGCATCTTGTTCCCGTCATACCACAAAGCCTTTACCGGTGGCATCTTGCCGCGGGCGGGGAAGTGGTAGGTCAGGATCGTCCACTTGGGGAATGTTTCCTTGTGCGCCTCGGACATGTCTACGAGTTCGATCTTGTCCGGCATGCCGAGGTCTAGCGACCAGAAGGCGGCATCCATCATGTGGCAGCCGACGTCGGCCAGAGCCCCGCCGCCGAAATCGTACCAGCCGCGCCACTTGAACGGCGCGTAGCACGGATTGTAGGGCCGCGTCGGCGCGACGCCGAGCCACAGGTCCCAGGCCATGGTTTCCGGGATGCGGACCTCTTCCTCGGGGCGGTCAATGCCCTGCGGCCAGATCGGACGGTTGGTCCAGTATTGCACTTCGCGCACCTTGCCGATGGCGCCGGCTTCGATCCATTCGCGAATGAGGCGGATGCCTTCGCCGGCGTGGCCCTGGATGCCCATCATGGTGCAGACGCGGTGTTTGTGGGCGGATTCGCGCATCTTGCGCGCCTCGTCGACGGTTTGCGTCAGCGGCTTCTGCACGAAGACGTGCTTGCCCATCGCCATGGCGGTCAGCGCGATCGGGGCGTGCATGTGGTCGGGCGTGGAAACGGTCACCGCGTCGATGTTCTTGTCTTCCTTGTCCAGCATCTCGCGGAAGTCTTTGTACTTGGGAACGTTGGGGAACCCCTTGAACGTTTTCGCCGCGCTCGCCCAGTCGACGTCGCACAGGGCGGCGATTTGCTCGGTCTTGGCGACAGCCTCGATGTCGCTCTCGCCCTTGCCGCCGCAGCCGACGCAGGCGATGCGCAGTTTCTGGCTCGGCGGAATGTGGCGCGGTCCGCGGCCCAGCACGTGGCGCGGCACGATGGGAAAGGCGCAGGCCTGTGTCAGGAGCGCTCCGGTGCCCAGGGTTCCGCCCAGAAACAAGCGGCGGGAGATCGTCTCTTTCCGGTTCATTGATCTCTCCTTCATTAGAGATGTCAGTGAAAGCAGCGCCGGCACGGCTCTCGCGGCGCGGCTCACAGTGCAAACCCCTTGCGATAGTCGATCTTCAGGAACTGATTCGCTTCAGGAACGTTCGTCGCTTTTTGCGTTTTGGCGTCCCAGTCGATGTTCTTCTTCGTGCGAATCGCGAGATTGCCCAAGAGCACCATCATCGTCAGCGGCGCGGAGTAATCGAAGTTGGCGCCGGCCGGCTCGCCGCCCTTGCACGCCTTGATCCACTCGTCGTAGTGGCTCTTGACGCGCGGGTACTTCTTCTCGGGCGGGGTCGCCAGGAACTCTTTCATCTTCGCTTCGGGGATGATGCGCGGGCTTTTGCAGTACATGTCGGCCATGATGATGCCCTGCTCGCCGATGATGAACTGCCCGCTTTTGCTGTCCCCCATCTGGCGCCCTTCCTCCAGTTCCTTCGGGCGCGGCGGCTGTTTCCCGCCGTCGAACCATTTGACCGTCACCGGGGGCATGTCGCCGCGCGCGGGAAACTGATAGGTCAGGATCGACCACTTGGGGAAGGTCTCCTCGTGCGCCTCGGACATGCCGTCCAGCGCGATGCTCGTCGGCTGGCCGAGGTTCAGCGACCAGAACGCGGCGTCCATGATGTGGCAGCCGATGTCGCCCAGCGCGCCGCAGCCGAAGTCGAACCAGCCGCGCCACTTGAAGGGGAGGTAGGCCTCGTTGTACGGGCGTTCCGGCGCCGCGCCCAGCCACACGTCCCAGTCCAGCGTTTCGGGAACCGGCTGCGGCTCGGGGCGGTCGAGGCCCTGCGGCCAAATGGGGCGGTTGGTCCAGTATTGCACCTCGTGGACCTTGCCGATGGCGCCGGCCTCGATCCATTCGCGGCACAGGCGGATGCCCTCGCTGGCGTGGCCCTGGATGCCCATGACCGTGGCCAGTTTGTTCTTGCGCGCCAGGTCTCGCATTTGGCCCGCTTCCTCGACGGTGTGGGCCATGGGTTTTTGCACGAAGACGTGCTTGCCCATCGCCATGGCGCGCATGGCGATGGGGGCGTGCATGTGGTCGGGGACGGTGACGGTCACCGCGTCGATGTTCTTGTCTTCCTTGTCGAGCATTTCGCGGAAGTCCTTGTAGCGTTTGACATCCGGAAACGCCTTGTAGGTCTTGGCCGCGCGCGCGTCGTCGACGTCGCAGAAGGCGATGAGCGCCTCGCCGGAAACGGCCTTCACGTCGCCGGCGCCCTTGCCGCCGCAGCCGATGCAGGCGATGCGCAGTTTCTCGCTCGGCGGAGTCTCGCCGGGCCCGCCCAGGACGCTTCGCGGGACAATGTGGAAGAGGGGCGTCAACGCCGCCCCTGCGCCGAGGGATCCGCCGATGAAATTGCGGCGGGAGATCTGGTTCTTCGAATCCATCTTCATTCCTCTCTCCAGTTCGTAGTGCGACCTTCAGGTCGTAAGTAGGTCCTGCCTGCCGGGCTGGACCGAAGCCCCCCTCGGCAAGAGCGGCCTACAACTCAAACTCCTTGCGATACTCTGGCTTTAACAGTTTGTTCGCTTCCGGCACGTTGGTCACCCGGCGCTTCTTGGCGTCCCATTCAATGGTCTGGCCGACGCGAAGCGCGACATTGCCCAGCAGGACCGTCTGCGCCAGCGGCCCCGCGTAGTTGAAATTGGCCCCCGCCGCCCGGCCGCCTTTGCACGCTTCGATCCAGTCCTGATAGTGGTCTTTGACGCGGGGGTACTTCTTCTCCGGCTTGGTGGCGAGGAACTCCTGCATCTTCGTTTCCGGGATCAGGCGCGGGCTGCGGCAGCTGCCGTCGGCGAAGATGATCCCGTCCGTGCCGTAGATCAACTGCCCGCCGTCGCCCATCTTGCGGTTGGCGTCCAGTTCCTCGGGGCGCGGCGGCTGTTTCTTGCCGTCATACCAAGTGAGGGCGACCGCCGGGCGCTTGCCCTTGGCCGGAAAATGGTAGCGGAGGATCGACCACTTGGGATAGGTCTCCGCGTACGAGGCGTCCATCCCGACGAGTTCCACGCGCTCGGGCATGCCCAGGTCGAAGGTCCAGAAGGTCGCGTCGAGTTGGTGGCAGCCCATGTCGCCCAGCGCCCCGGTTCCGAAGTCAAACCACCCGCGCCACTTGAACGGAACATAGCCGGAGTAGAACGGGCGCGTCGGCGCGACCCCCAGCCACAGGTCCCAATCCAGCGTCTCCGGGATCGGCTCTTCCTGCTGCGGGCGCTCGATGCCTTGGGGCCAGATGGGCCGGTTGGTCCAGATGTGAATCTCGCGCACCTTGCCGATCGCGCCGGCCTCGACCCATTCGCGCAACAGGCGAATGCCTTCGGCGGAGTGCCCCTGGATGCCCATCTGCGTGGCCAGCTTGCGTTTGCGGGCGGCCTCCTGCATGAGGCGGGCTTCTTCGACGTTGTGGGTCAGCGGCTTTTGCACGAAAACGTGCTTGCCCATGGCCATGGCGCGCAAGGCGATGGGCGCGTGCATGTGGTCGGGCACGGTCACCGTCACCGCGTCGATGTTCTTCTCCTCTTTGTCGAGCATCTCGCGGAAGTCTTTGTAGCGAGGGACGTTGGGATGGGCCTTGAAGGTCTGGGCGGCGCGCTTGTCGTCCACGTCGCAAAACGCCGCCAGGACCTCGCCGGAGACGCCCTTGACGTCGACGTTGCCCTTGCCTCCGCAGCCGACGCAGGCGATTCGCAGTTTCTCGCTCGGCGGGGTCTGGCCCGGCCCGCCCAGGACGCTTCGCGGGACAATATGAAACAGGGGCGTCAGCGCCGCCCCCGCGCCCAACGTTCCGCCGAGGAATCGGCGGCGAGTGACAGACGGATTCTTCCCCATGGTTCGAAACATCTTTCTCCCCTACGGCATTCGGGCTTGGCCGAAACGGCAGACGGATTAGACCGCCCGCGAAAGGAGGAATCAACCAGTATTGTGGCCGTGGCGGCAAGGGGGCGCGGGCTTTCCGGCCTGGGAAGAGGAGAGCGCGGCGAGAGGCCCAGGATCACCGGCTGGTCCGCCGGCGCCACGTGTCACTGCACGTCGAACCGCAGGACGTCGCCGATGCTGGTCGTCCCGTTGGTCGGATCGTAGCGCGGGCAGGGGAATTCGGGGTGCGCCAAAGTGCGCCATTGGGGGGATGAAGCGCGCGAAATGCTATAGAACCGGCGGCTGGGCCCCACGGAGCCAACCACCCAGCGGGCCCGGTTGGTCGACCGCCTCAAGTCGCCGCCCGAGCCGTCGTCCTCGATGAACCATCCGACATGGTAGTAGCAGTCGTACAGGAGCGGCACCCAGCGCGCCCGCTTCCCATAGTCCCACGTGTACGTCACGTTCTGCGGCCGGGTGCCCACCCCCGGGAAGGGAACCCACGATTTGCTGTTCGGCATATTCGGATAGACGCACCGATACATGTACGTGTAACGGCCCTGAGCGGGGTTGGGATCGACGGCCTGCTCAAAACGGATTGTCTGGAACGGCGAAAACGGCAGGCTCGTGATATAGGCCACGGGGGTGGTCAGACGGTAGGGAAGGTACGTCGCCTCGCCGACGGCGTCCACCATCCATTGCTCGCCGTCGTCGGCATTGTAGTAGTAGGGATAGGTGTTGTAGTCGACCATGTAGGACTCGAGCGCCGTGGCGAGGCTTCGCTCGTCGGCCTTGGCGCGGGCGATTTTCGCGCGCACTTGCGCCTCGAGGAAGTTCGGGACCGCGATGCCGGCCAGAATCGATATGATCGCCACGACGATCAGCAACTCGATCAACGTGAATCCGCGTCTCATGCGCCCAACTCCTCCCACGGTTGTGAGGCAGATTCGCCGCCCCGTGCCAAGGCGGCCCCCGGGCGTCCATTCGTAGTATACACCACCCCGCTTGGGAGGGCGCAAGGAATATGGCTGGCGTTGAGAGGCGCGCTTGACACGGGCGGGCGCGCGGCTCTATTCACTGATCTCTCATTCAATCCAAGGAGAAGCCCTCATGACCAAGAAGCCGTTGGCGGTGCAGATGTGGACGTTGCGCGACGTGATGAAGGAGGTCGGCTGGGAGAAGGCGCTGCGCGAGGCGGCCAAGATCGGCTACGCCGGCGTGGAATTGTGGTTTCCGGGCGAATTCCCGCCCGTGGCCGAGGCGAAGGCGGTTCTGGCCGAGACCGGCCTGAAGCCCGTAAGCGCGCACGTGCCATTCCTGTGGTTCCGAAACGAATTCCAAAAGGTCGCCGACTGGCATCTGGCGCTCGGCAGCGGGAACGTCACCATCCCGAACGTCCCTGGGAACCTGACGAAGGGGCCGGAGGGCTGGAAGCCCATCGTGAGCGACATCGCGCGGATCGCGCGGAAATGCAAGGAGGCGGGATTGCGCCTGACGTATCACAACCACGCCACCGAGTTTCAGGAGAAGATCGACGGGCGCGAAGTCCACGAGTGCATCTTCTCGACCATCGGCGCCGATTTGCTGAAGGCCGAACTCGACACGTATTTCCTCCAGGCGGTCGGCAAGAGCCCCGCCGAATACATTCGCAAGTTCCGCGGACGCGTTCCCCTGCTGCATCTGAAGGACCAGAACAAGAACCCGAAGATCATGAACGCGGAGATCGGGCGCGGCACGATCGATTGGAAGGCGGTGTTCGCGGCGGCGGACGACGCGGGAGTCGAGTGGCTGATCGTCGAGCAGAACTGCCAGGAGCTCCCGGCGCTGGAGAGCATCCGGGCCAGCCTGGACTACGTGAAGGCGATGGGCGCGGCGTAAAACAGGGACAGTCACCTATTTCGCGGGCGAGGATCTCCGGGGTCCCGATGCAGCTCGTCCCGCAAAATAGGTGACTGTCCCTATTTTTCCGCGACGCGCAGGTATTCTTCCGCGTCGCGCGGCGTCTTCACGTTCACGCTGAGGAGGAACTGCTTCAATTTCGGGCCGAATTCCTTCTTCATCGCCTTCAGGCTGTCGAGGTGACAGCCCATGCAGTAGACCTTCTTCCCCGCGTCAATCGTCTTGTGATACAGGGGCCACCAACGCCGGTCCGCGTGCGGCTCGTTGCCCGCGCCGGGAGTCCATTGCAGCATGTCCAGCGCGGGAATCGACAGCAGGTGGTCGTGGTGCGGGATCGCGCCCGGGCCGTCCCAGTGGTACATGGAATACGAGACGCGCTCGGTCATTTCCTTGAGCACGGGAACCATGAACTCGCCAAACATCGCCGGGGAGATCATCGCCGAGAAATCGCACTGGAATTTGGCCATCCGCCCTGGCGCCCAGCACCAGAAGACCGAGCCGCCCACTTCGTCGCGCATCAGGTCGTAGAGGATGTCGTAGTGATGAAAATACCGGTCGGTGATCTGGCGCAAGCAACGCTGAACCCAGTCGGGACGGTCGATGAGGTCGGTCAGCAACGTCTGGCTTCCCCGCATCGCGGCCAGCGTATCGAGGCCTTCGATGAGATCGGGGTACTGAAGGAGAAACTTGCCCGCGCCGACGCGCAGCAGTTCGCGCGTAAGACGAAGGGTGAAATCCCAATAGAAGTTCTCGCGATCGTATTCGAACCGCGCGTCTTCCGGCGCGTTCATGCACGGCTCGAACCAGACGGTGGTCGGCGTTTCGACGCCGTGGCACCCGAGATACAGGGCCAGGGAGTTCGGCCCCAGGTCGACCCTCACCCAGGGAGCCGCATCGCCCAGATAGTAGGTCCCTGCGCAGACGGTCTTGGCCACATACTCGCGATATTCGAAGCTCTTGGTGGTGTAGTTGTCGGGCCCCGCGCCGTCAGGCTTGGGAACGGCGGGGAAGGTTTCCAGCGGCACGGGGCGCGGCGCGGTAATCTGAATGGCCGGCCGTCCGATATCTTCCCCATTCCACCACGCGGTCAAACGCTTCCGCACTTCATCCATGTCTTCGCGGTACAGCAGGCCGACCATAACAACCTCCTGCAGCAATCATGATTTGGTGAATCGTCCTGCCTATAATCGTCCTGCCTGACATCGGTCCCGTTCGACTGCACGGCTATAGGCAGGACGATTAGGGGCAGAATAATTACCCGCGGCAAAGAGACTCGCTCTCACTGTTTGCGCCCAAATGCAAAATCGAAAATCACGCGATGCCGCGCGCGCGTTCATACGCCGCGATCTTGTCTTCGTGCAGCAGGGTCAGGCCGATCTGGTCGAGGCCCTCGAGCAGACAGCGCTTCTTGAATGGATCGATGTCGAAGAAAATCCCGACGCCGTCCGGCTTGTCGATGCGTTGCGCCGCGAGATCGACGGTCAGTTGGTAGCCCTCTTGCGCACGGACTTCCCGGAACAGCTGGTCGATCATCTTGCTCGGCAGGACGATGGGCAGCAGGCCGTTGTTGAAGCAGTTGTTGAAGAAGATGTCGGCGTAGCTGGGCGCGAGGATGCAGCGGAAACCATAGTCGCACAACGCCCACGGGGCGTGCTCGCGCGAGGAGCCGCAGCCGAAGTTCTCTTTCGCGAACAGGATGGTCGCGCCCCGATAGCGCGGAGCGTTCATCTCGAAGTCAGGGTTCGGCGTTTTTCCGTCATCCCGGTAACGCCAATCGTAAAACAGGAATTCGCCGTATCCCGTGCGCTCGATGCGTTTGAGGAATTGCTTCGGGATGATCTGGTCGGTGTCGACGTTCATCGCCTCCAGCGGCGCCACAATGCCGGTCAGGGTGGTGAAGGGTTGCATGGCGAAACACCTCGCGCATTCTTGATTTCAGATTCTTGATTTTGGATTTCGACAACAACAAGTTTGGCCAACGGACCACACGGATCACGGTGAGTCAAGCGCTGATCCGAAGCGGCCGCAGGCGGGCGATCGCGGCGGCCGTCTTTCCGTGCGTCGCCTGCCAGAGGTCCCAATCGAGCTGCAGTCCGAGCCAGAAGCCCGCCGACATCCCCAGAACCCGCTCCAAACGCAACGCCGTATCCGGCGTGACCGATCGCTTGCCGCGGACGATCTCGTTGAGCCGGGGAAACGAGACCCCCAGCCGAATGGCGAAGGCCGACTGGCTGATCTGGAGCGGGCGAAGGAATTCCTCGAGAAGCATCTCGCCGGGATGGGTCGGCGGTCGGCGGCGTGGAAGCCGGCGATGGCCGCCGTCCGACGCCTTATCCTTCCCCTGCCGGCTAATGATAGTCGGTGATTTCGACGTTAAAGGCATCTTCATTCTCCCAAACACAGCCCCTTGCGCCGACATCACTTGAACCGCCACATGCGCACATCCACGAAATGCCCCGCGATGGCGGCGGCGGCGGCCATGGCCGGGCTGACCAGATGCGTCCGCCCGCCCTTGCCATGGCGTCCCTCGAAGTTGCGGTTCGAGGTCGCGGCGCAGCGGTCGCCCGGCGACAGCACGTCCTCGTTCATCGCCAGACACATCGAGCAGCCGGACTCGCGCCACTCAAAGCCGGCGGTCCGAAAGACCGCGTCCAGGCCTTCCTTTTCCGCCTGGGCCTGCAAGATTTTAAATATCAAATCTTGTTTTTTAAGCCCGCTTATGCCGTTAATATTTAATTCCCTTGCCAGTTTGCTTAATTCGGTAATCTTCATGTCTTTCAGGTTTCCGATATCTAATTTTTCCACAATATCCTCCTTTGAATAGAGCACATAACTTATGGAGCGATAATCTTTAGCTCTCCGAAATAAGTTATTAGTGCGGATCTAGTTCCATTCTCCTCCAAATTCCTCTTACTTGCTCTTTTGTCTCTTTAATAGTGCCGCTATTATCTATTACAAAATCCGCTAAGCGCGCCTTTACCGATAACGGCAATTGATGCTTGACCCTTTTTAATATATCGGTTTTGCAAAGAGAGGTTTTTTTAATAATCCTTTCTATTTGCTTCTGCCTGGCGGTGTTAACGACGATTAATTTATCCACTAATTTTTCTAAGCCTGATTCAATAAGTAAGGGCACATCCAGAACAATAACCT
>JAPLSS010000520.1 GCA_026398515.1 Candidatus Sumerlaeota bacterium
GTGGGAGCAAACTACCGGGCGGCGTGCCGGGCAAGGTCCAACGCCGATTTTGTCGCCAAAATGGGCATCGTCGAGGAAGAATGCGACGAAAGCCTGTACTGGATGGAGCTCCTGATCGAAGCCGAACTGGTCGCGGAAAAACGGCTCGTCGATCTAATGAAAGAGGCCGACGAGCTTCTTTCCATCACTGTGGCTTCCATCAGAACCGCCCGCTCTCGGAAATGAATGAAATAGGGACTGCCGAATGCGGAATACGGAATGCGGAATGTGGAATGAACCGCTCTCGATGCGGTGTGTTCGTTCATTCCGCATTCCGCATTCCGCACTCCGCATTTGGTTCATCCGACCATCGGCCGCAGTTCCTTGACCGTCATCTCCGCCCCGAGGCGCATGCAGGCGGCGTCGCCCATGCAGCCGACGAAACGGAAGCCCTGCGCCAGGCGGCGTTTGGCGTCGTCGATGGTTTTCACCAGAATGCCGGGGGCTTTGCCATGGCGTTCGGCCGCGTTGATCACACGGACCAGCGCCGCTTCGAACGGTCCGCTGCCGATTTCAACCTGCATGGTGGTCGAAAGATCCATCGGCCCGACGAACAGCACGTCGACGCCGTCGACCGCGGCGATGGCCTCGGCGTTGGACAGCGCTTCGGGGGTTTCGATCTGCGCGATGACGATGACCGCCTCGCGCTGGTCGCGGTAGTATTCCTCGACGCTGGCGCCGCTGGACATCGGGTTGCGCGAAACGGCCCGGCCCCGCATGCCGAACGGCGGATAGTGCGCGGAGGCGGCCGCCTGGCGCGCCTCGTCGGCCGTGTTGACCATCGGGACGACCACGCCCCAGGAGCCGGCGTCGAGGACCTGCTTGAAGTACTCGGGCCGGTTCAGCGGAATGCGCGACAGGGGCACGGTTCGCCCGCCGCGGAACACCATAGCCATCTCGGCGACGTCCCGCACGGTCAGCGGCGCATGCTCCGTGTCCAGGACGCACCAGTCATAGCCGGCGAGCGCCATGATCTCGGCGCTATGAACCGAGGGGATGGTGAGCCAGCAGCCGAAGGTCGATTTGCCGGCGCGGAGGGTTTGGGCGACGGGGTTGGTCCATTTCATGGATGTGCGTTCCTCGTTTCGGGTTTGTCGTTTCTCGTTGTTCGTTGCTGGTTGGAAGTCTGAGGTCCCGGGGCCCTGGTTGCAAGGTTCAAGTTGGGGCGGTCGGCCCGAACCGGATCTCCCGGGGCGGTTTCCGGGTCAGGGAATGGACGGGGTGGACGAAGTGGACGAAATGGACAGAGTGGACAGAATGGACAGATGTCGGGTGCCAACAAGGCCGTCCACTCTATCCACCTCGTCCACTCCATCCAGTTCGTCCACTCCGTCCACCTTGTCCACTCGGTCCACTCGGTCCATTTCGTCCGTTCCGTCCACTCGGCCCACTCGGTCCGCCGCCGCTACGCCGTCCGCCCGCCCAGATTCGTTATGCTCGCCTGCGCCGCCAGCTCGCGCGCGGCATGGAGGAACATGCCGGCGACGTCGCTGTCGGGGTCGGCGGCCACGATCGGTTTGCCCGAGTCGCCGCCAACGCGGATGTGCGTGTCGAGCGCGATCTCGCCGAGAAAGGGGATGCCCAGTTGCTCGGCGACGCGCCGCCCGCCGCCGTGCGCGAAGATCTCCACTCTCTCGCCGTGCGGGCAGATGAAGTAGCTCATGTTCTCAATCAGCCCGAGGACGGGCGTCTTCGTCAGGCGGAACATGGCCACGCCCTTGCGCGCGTCCTGCAAGGCGACGGCTTGCGGCGTGGTGACCAGCACGCACCCGGTCACCGGCACGAGCTGCACGAGGCTGATCTGCACGTCGCCCGTGCCCGGCGGCAGATCGACGATGAGGTAGTCGAGTTCGCCCCACTCCACGTCGCCGAACAGTTGGCGCAACGCGGAGTTGAGCATCGGGCCGCGCCAGACGACCGGCTCGTCCTCGCTGATCAGAAAGCCCATGGAGATCACTTTAATGCCATAGGCTTCAAGAGGGACCATCTTCTGGCGTTCGCTGACGAGCGGCGGCTCGGACAGGCCGACCATGATCGGGATGTTCGGGCCGTAAATGTCGGCGTCGAGGAGCCCTACCCGCGCCCCCAGGCGCCGCAGGCTGAGCGCCAAGTTGACGCTGATGGTCGACTTGCCCACTCCGCCCTTGCCGCTGGCCACCCCGATGATGTTGCGCACGCCGGGCGCCAGATCCTGCGGCTCGGCGCGGCGGCCGGCGACGTTGGCGGAGAAAACAACCTCGACGGATTGCACGCCGGGGATCGCCGCGATGGCCGAGCGCGCCTGCTCTTCGATCACGTTTCGCAGCGGGCAGGCCGGGGTGGTCAGTTCGATTTGGACTTGCACGCGCCCATCCGTCTCTTCCACGCGTTTAACCATATTCAGCGACACCAAGTCGCGGCGCAGTTCGGGATCCTGGACCGTCTTCAAGACGTCCCACACCTGATCGCGCAAGGAAGGCATGACACGCGGACTCCTGTTCGCGGAATGCAGACGAGCATGGTAGGGGGTTGGCGCCCGCAGATCAAGAATAGCGGCACGGCGAATGCGGAGTGCGGAGTGCGGAATGTACCGAAGAGAAACTCGTGGATAATGCGCGATTCTCAGAGAGTCTTGTTGTTCATTCCGCACTCCTCACTCCGCATTCCGCACTCGCCGACCGGTTCCGAATTGACAGGCGCACGGGGGCGTGCCAACGTCCAGACAATCTTCGGGAATGGCGGAGGACGAGATGAAAGCGCCGGGAATTGCGGGGGGACGCGGGGATCGGGCGGCGTTGTCCCTCGCGGCGCTGGCGCTCCTCGCCGCGGGGTGCGCCACGGCGCCCAACCAAGCCGTCAAGCCGCTGAAGACGACGATTCTGGTGATGGATTTCACCACCCCCAAGGAATACAAGACGACGCCCATGGAGAAACATGGGTGGTGGTTCGGATCGCACGCCCACTACCACAATCCCAACGCGGGCTCGCTGTTCGCCGATACGCTGACGGCGGCGATGCGCCAGCGGATGGATTGGGTCGTGCTGTTCGACCGGCTGCACGTGCGCAGCTATTTCGGCAAGAAACGCACGTTGCTGGCGCGCGAATTCAAGGACCTGAGCGACGACGAGATCGACAACCTGCTGGCGAAGGTGCCCCCGACCAGCTTCGCCAAGGAATTGGGCGCGGACAAGGTGATCGTGGGGCGCATCCTGCGTTCCGACACGTTCGTGCAGAAAGTCGTCTACTATTGGTCGTCTACCGTGGACGTGGAATGCTCGCTGATCGACGTTGACTCCGGCAAGACGGTGTGGACGTATCGCACGCAGAAGACGGGCCGGTTGGATTCGGACAAGGCGGTGATGGAGAAGATCGCCGACCGCGTCGTCGATCGCATGACCCGGGAGTATTTCTACGGCCCGCGGCAAACCCCGGCGCCGTGAACTCGCCATAGGGCCGTATAGGTCCTATAACTCTTATTAGGTCTTTTAGACGGCGCCCAATCGCCGCCGAACCTTCACGAAGCCCTTCCCGCCCATGAGCATCGCCGACACCCGACTTGGCAGGATCGAAGGCCCCACGCCGCGCGAGATCGTAGAGGTCCTCGACCGCTATATCATCGGCCAGGCGAAGGCCAAGCGCATGGTGGCCATCGCGCTGCGCAACCGCAACCGCCGCAAACGCGTGCCCGAGGCGTTGCGCGACGAGGTGACGCCGAAGAACATCATCATGATCGGCCCGACCGGCGTCGGCAAAACCGAGATCGCGCGGCGACTGAGCCGGCTGGCGCAATCGCCGTTCCTCAAAGTCGAAGCGACGAAATACACCGAGGTCGGCTACGTCGGGCGCGACGTCGAAAGCATGATCCGCGACCTGGTGGAGATCGGCCTGGGCATGGTTCGCAGCGAAAAGGCCGAGGAGGTCGGGCCGAAGGCGCGCGGCCGCGCCGAAGAGAGGCTGCTGGACCTGCTCCTGCCGCCTCCGCGCAACGCCTCGCGCGACGACGCCTCCGTGGCGGACGAAGAAGGCCTGACGCCTCAGCAGCGCCATCGCCGCGCGCGCGCCCGCATGCGCAAACGGCTCGACGACGGCGAACTGAACTCGCAGGAAGTCGAGGTGGAGATCGAACAGCGCGGGTCGGCGAAGATCGAAGGCGTCATCGGCGTCGGCGGCTTGGAAGAGATGACGCAGGGCCTCAAGGAGATGCTCGACCAGATGATGCCGCGCCAGAAGAAGCGCCGCAAACTGACGGTCGCCGAGGCCCGCCGCGCCCTGGAAGAGGAAGAGATTGAACGCCTCCTCGACATGGAGAAGATCACCCAGGAGGCGTTGGAGCGGGTGCAGCAGTCCGGCATCATCTTTCTCGACGAGTTCGACAAGATCGCCGGGCGCGGCACGGCGGGGCATGGGCCCGATGTCTCGCGCGAAGGCGTGCAGCGCGACATCCTGCCGATCGTCGAGGGTTCGACGGTGGCGACCAAGTACGGGATGGTGAACACGGACCACATCTTGTTCATCGCCGCCGGGGCATTTCACGATCGCAAGCCGGCGGACCTGATTCCCGAACTGCAAGGGCGTTTTCCGCTGCGCGTGGAACTGGATTCGCTCGGCCCCGAGGAGTTCAAGCGGATTCTGATCGAGCCGGACAATGCGTTGACGAAGCAATACAGCGCGCTGCTGGCGACCGAGGGCGTGGACCTAGTCTTCACGCCGGACGGCATCGACGAGATCGCCGAGTCGGCCGCCCGCGTGAATCAACAGGGCGAAGACATCGGCGCGCGCCGGCTGCACACGGTCATGGAGCGCATTCTGGAGGATACGAGTTTCGCCGCGCCGGACCTGTTCGGCCAGCAGGTGGTCATCGACCGCGCGTTCGTGAAGGAACGGCTGAAGGACGTCATTGAGGATCAGGATTTGAGCAAGTTCATTTTGTGAGTGCGGAGTTCAGAGTGCGGAGTGCGGAGTGAACAGCGTGATAGCGTCCGGCACGTTCTCTAACTCATTGCGGCGAGAACTCCGCACTCCGAACACCGCACTCCGAACAACTTGAAAGGGGACGAATTGAATGAGCGAGATCACCGACATCCATGCGCGACAGATCCTGGATTCGCGCGGCAACCCGACGGTCGAGGTGGACGCGCTGCTGGACTCCGGCGCCAGCGGGCGCGCCGCCGTCCCGTCCGGCGCGTCGACCGGCACGCACGAGGCGCTGGAACTGCGCGACGGCGACAAGAAGGTCTACCTGGGCAAGAGCGTGCTGAAGGCGGTGGAGAACGTCAACACAATCATCGCCCCGGCGCTGAAGGATTGGGACGCCACCGAGCAGACGGCCATCGACGAGAAGATGCTCGAGCTGGACGGCACGCCGAACAAGTCGAAACTCGGCGCCAACGCCATCCTCGGGGTGTCGATGGCCGTGGCCAAGGCGGCGGCCGAAGAGGTCGGGCTGCCGCTCTACCAATACATCGGCGGCGTCGGCGCGCGCGTTCTGCCCGTGCCGATGATGAACATCCTCAACGGCGGCAAGCACGCCGACAACAACGTCGACATCCAGGAGTTCATGATCCTGCCCGCCGGGGCGCCGTCATTCGCCGAGGCGTTGCGCATGGGGGCCGAGATCTTTCACGCGTTGAAGGTCGTGCTGAAGGGCATGGGGCTGAACACCGCGGTCGGCGATGAAGGCGGATTCGCGCCCAATCTGCAATCGAACGCGCAGGCGCTCGACGTGATCCGCCAGGCGATCAAGAAGGCCGGTTACGAGGAGCGCAAGGACGTCTGGATGGGCTTGGATACGGCCTCCAGCGAATTGTATGACTCGAAGAAGAAGGTCTACACCCTCAAGGCCGAGAAGAAGCCGGAGAAAGACTCCGACGCGATGATCGCCTTCTATCAGGAGCTCATTAAAGAGTACCCGATCATCACGATCGAAGACGGCCTGAGCGAGGACGACTGGGAGGGCTATGCGAAGATGACCAAGGCGCTGGGCGGCCAGATCCAGATCGTCGGCGACGACTTGTTCGTGACCAACGTCGAGCGGCTGAGCCGGGGGATCGAGATGGGCGTGTGCAACTCGATTCTGATTAAACTCAACCAGATCGGCACGGTGACCGAGACGCTGGCGGCGATCTCAATGGCCCATCGCGCCGGCTACACCGCCGTCATCTCGCACCGCAGCGGCGAAACCGAGGATTCAACGATCGCCGACCTGGCGGTGGCGACCAACGCCGGCCAGATCAAGACCGGCTCGGCCAGCCGCACCGACCGCGTCTGCAAGTACAATCAACTGCTGCGCATCGAAGAGGAACTCGGCGCGGCGGCGCGGTATGCGGGGCTGAAGGCGTTTACGAATTTGAGGAAGAAGTGACGCGCCGCGCGAGGCGTTTCCGACCACCGCCGGGCGGCGCTGACACGCGCCGCCCGGTGTTTGTTTCATCTGTCTTGCCTCGGGCATTCGGGTATGGAGTCCCGCCTTCAGGCGGAATGGACGATTCGACATC
>JAPLSS010000265.1 GCA_026398515.1 Candidatus Sumerlaeota bacterium
ATCCTGGTTCTATCCAGAACCTCCCTGGGTCACCAATGGGCGCGACGGCTGGCCACGTCGAGCACGGTGCGCGAGCGCGTCTATTACTGGGAGACCGCCTATCGGCTGTGGCGCGAAAAGCCGTTGGCGGGCTATGGCGCGGGAGCGTTCGAACTGCGCTACCCGATGTATCGGATCCCCGGGTCGGGCGAAACGAAGTATCCCCACAACTGGATCGCGCTGATCGCCTCGGAATTCGGCCTTGTGGGGCTGGCGTTGTTCGCGGGCTGGGCGGCCATCGCGCTCGGGTTGCGATTGCGCACAAGTCGCTCAAGGCCCCTCGCGACGCCCGGATGCAAGGAAGACCGGGGTACGGAGTCCCGCCTTCAGGCGGAACGTGAAACTGCCGACCTCAGCTCAACTCGAGGCATTCCGCCTGAAGGCGGGACTCCGTGCTCCGGTTCTCAGGAGAGCGCGGCGATGCTCGATCCGCTCCGCGCCACGGCTGCTTTGGGCGCGGCGCTCTTGCTGTGGAACGGCCTGTTCGAATACAGCCTGTCGGTGCGCGAACTATACGTGGACTTGTGTCTGCTCCTCGGCATTGCCGCCGGACTGCGTGGCGCCCCGCGGCCGGCCGACGCGCGCTTGCTGGCCGCGGTTCCGACCGCCTTGTTGCTCGGCGCGCTCGCGGTGGCGTGGTCGGCGCTGTTCCGGCCAGATCGCGCCTTGGCCTTCGAGGAGCAAAGCCGCGCGGCGCTGGCCGAAGCCGCGCGCGCCCGGGCCGAGGGCGATTCCCTTCGCGCTTCGCTCTGTTCGGCCGAAGCGCGTTCGGCGCTGGAGTCGGCGCGCCGCTTGCAGCCGAACGACCCGTGGATTCTGGACGCCATGGCCCAGGTCCTTCAAACGCCGGAGCAGCAAGACCCGGCGGCGGCCCGACGCCTCATGGAGGACGCGGTCGCCCTGTATCCGCACTCCGCGACCCTGCGGAGCGACTGGGCATCCACTCTCTTCGCCGCGGGCGAGCGGAAGCGCGCCATTGAAGAATGGGACCGCGCCATCGGGCTGTACCCTCTGAGCCCCCTTGCCTATGAGAAGCGGGCGTTGGCGCTGGCCCACATGGGGCGATTCACCCTCGCGCTGGAGGACGCGCGCCACGCCCGCCGCCTTAGCCGCCGCACGGACGAAGTCTCCCGAGACCTTGAACAGCGGATTCTCGCCCTGCGCGACGCGGCGGGACGATAGATCCGTCCGACAAGAAAATCGTTCCAACTCGCGGGACGAGAAAGGCCCCCTGGCGCCTTAATTCCCGTCGCCGTTTTTTTTGGGTGGACTGAATGGTTTCGCACGCCGGAGATCATCGGTATTGCATCGCCGCCGCCGCCGATGCATAGTGCCTGCCAACGCTGCCTCTGACGCGCCCTTGTCAGAACCGTCTCTCGCGGCTCCTTCGGGCCGCGTGGAGGAAGCAGGAACACAGGGGATGGAGTCGCGCCTTCAGGCGGTTCTCCCTACCCTGATTTGTGGACGACTCGTATGAACCCGGCCTTCGCCGTCTTGTGGGCGGCCAGTCTTCTGGGCGCCTCCGCCGCGCCGCCGACCGCCTCGCCCTCAAGCCGGCTGACGACGGCGACGCTTGCCCTAAGGCCGGAAGTGGCGTTGTTGTCCACCACCGCCTGGGACCGGATCTCCACGAGCGCCATCGCGGCGCGCGTCCCGGCGAAGAACACCTTGCGGTTCTCCATGCCGTTCCAGGGACGGACCGTGGTCGTCGAAGAGCGGCGCTACCCGGTGAACCATGCCGCGCCGTTGACGCTGACGCAGGCGTACGCGCCTCTGTTGACGCGCGGGCTGGGGCGCGTGACGTTCGATGGCCGCGCCGCGGAGGCGGTCGTCGACGACGTCCCCGAAGTCCACGAACGGATCTGGCGCTACCACCAGATCCTCGACACGCCGACGCCCGCGCGGTTGATCCACGTTCCGCCGGGCCAAATGGCGCAAACCCTCGCGGCGGCGAAGAAGCGCCTCTCGGCCGCCGGCCAATTGTTCCCCTTCGAAGATGAAGGCGTGTTGATCGTGCGAGACACCGAGGCGGTCCTGGGCAGCTTGGAGTCGGCCCTTCGCACGGACCGGTTGAGTCAGGGACTGAAGCGGCGCGACAGCGGGCCGATGAGCCAGAGCGCCCCGCCCCCCGCCTCCGCTCCGGCGCCTCCCGAGGCCCGCCAAGGCGCCTGACGCGAACCGAGCGGCCTCCCCCGGTCCAGGCGGGATTTGTCTCTTCCCCTGGCGGAATATACAAACTGTTTATAGTTTATACTATTTATCTGTTGTTTTCGGAGAGCGGCCGTAGCGCAGATCCATCTCGCCGCCCACGGAATCGGTCTCCACGACGCCGACGGGACGCACGGCCTTGCCGCTCATGCCGGAGAGCGTGTCGCCCAGTTGCTCGCGCATGGCCTGGGCTTCGGCCTCCAGTTTCCGCACGACGTCGGGGTGGTCCTGCAACACGTCGCGTTGTTCGCCGACGTCCGCGGCCAGATCGTAGAGCGCCGACGGAACGGCCCGCGTCGTTTCACGCCCGGAGACGGCCGTCCCTTCTTCCGCCTTGAAATGCAGTTTCCATGGCCCGGAGCGGACCGCCTCCAGCGCGTAGTCGCGGTAATAACAGAAACACTGGTGGGGCGAACGGGCGCCGGGCGCGCCGCTCATCAGCGGCCAGATGTTGCGCCCGTCGATGACCCGGTCCTTTGGCGGCTCGGACCCAGCCAGGCGCGCCAAGGTCGGCAACAGGTCGATGGTGGAGGCCACTTCGCGGCAGATGGCGCCGGCGGGAATGCGCCCCGGCCACCACATGACGGCCGGCTCCCGCATGCCGCCTTCCCAGACCGTCGCCTTTCCGCCGCGCAACGGGCCGGCCGACCCTCCCCTGGGCCCGAGTTCCACCCACGGACCGTTGTCGGACGTGTAGACGATCAAGGTGTCGCGGTCCAATTGCAGCGCCTTCAAGGCGTCCAGAATTCGGCCCGTGCTCCAGTCAATGCATTCGATGGCGTCGCCATACAGGCCGCCTTGCGAACGGCCGCGGAACTTCGCGGCCACGTGGAGGGGGGCGTGGGGCAGGGTGTGCGGGAAGTAGAGAAAAAACGGGCGATTGCAGTTGGTTTGGATGAACCGGATCGCTTCGTCCGTGTAGCGTTCCGTCAGAGTGTCCTGGTCGACCGGCTGCTCGATGATTCGTTCGCCCCGCATCAACGGCAGAGGCGGCTCGCCCGCCTGCGGAGCGTCCATGTCGTTGCTGTAGGGAAGGCCGAAGAACTCGTCAAAACCGTGGCGCGTCGGCAGAAACGGCGTCAGGTCGCCGAGGTGCCACTTGCCGACGCAGGCGGTGGCGTAGCCGCGGGTCTTGAGAAGATCGGCGATGGTGATTTCGCGCGGCGACAGGCCGTTGCGGCTCTGGGGCGTCAGGCCCCACGGCAACCCCACGCGTTGCGGATAGCAGCCCGTCAGCAGCGCGGCGCGGGAGCCGGTGCAGGTCGGGCAGGCGACGTAGAAGTCGGTGAAGCGCATGCCCTCGCGGGCCATTTGGTCGATGCGCGGCGTTTTGATCGCCGGGGAGCCAAAGCAGCCGAGGTCTTGGTAGCCCTGGTCGTCGGTCAGGATGACGATGAAGTTCGGCAGGCGGGCGGCCGCGGGGCCGTCGGCGGGAGCGGCATGCGTGCCCTCGACCAGGGCGAAGAGAAACGCCATGCCGCAGAGGCCAAGCAGCCCCCCCGTGGGAAAACGGCGCGCGATCCATCTCATGGACTCATGCTCGGCCCGCGCGAAAAGGAGGCCCCCATGCGCCCCGCTGCCCGCCCGAGCGCGCGGCCCGGCATGGCGCGGGAGGAGTTCCTTGCCTTCTCTCAACAACATCGGCCGGATGGTCCCAGCGCCAGCAGCTCGTCGGCGTCCATGTCCTGCCGTGTCTTTCCGCGAGCGTAACCGACGTCCTTGCGCGCCGCATCGAGCATGTGGCGCATTCGCACGGCAGGATCATGCCTGCTCATAGGCCACCTCGGCTTCGGCTAGCGCTTCCTCCCGAAAGTAGGGGCTGAGACAATCCCTGGCGTTCAAGTCGACCTTCCGTCCCAGGATCTCGCCCAGGTCGTCCTCCATCGCGATGATGTCCCAGCCCGGAGTGCGCCTTGGCTCGAATTCGACCATTACATCCACGTCGCTTTCGGAGCGGAAGTCGTCGCGAACCACGGACCCAAAGAACGCCAGCCGCCGAATATGGTTTCGGCGGCAGAAAGCGGCGAGTCTCGGTTGATCGATGGGAATGCGAACCATGTCCGCCCTCTCCTTCTTCGCCCATCTCCCATAGTCTGGACGAAAGGGCGCCGAGACTCAAATCCGATTTCGAGCGAAGAGGGCAGGCCACTGGAACGCTTCCCCCCTTGCGCCCTTCTCACTTGCCCCGCGCATGCAGCGCGTAAATGCGCTTGTCCGTCGGGCCGACGTAGACGCGGCCGTCCGGCGCCGCGTACGGGGAGGACAGAATCGTGCTCGGCGCGGGGAAGGTCCAGCGCGTCTGGCCGCTGGGCGAAATCGCGTACAGCGTTTTGTCGATGCTGCCGACGTAGGCGCTTCCATCGACGGTCACGCAAGGCGGCGCGTAAATCTCGTTCGTTGCCGCGGCCTGCCAGCGGCAATGGCCCGAAGGGTCAAGACAAACCACGCTGTTTCCGGCGGCCACGTAGATCGCGTTGTTCGGCCCGACCGTGGCGCGGAACACCAGGCGCGCCCCGGTGTCATAGGTCCAGCGCAGCTCGCCCGCCGGCGAGAAACTGTAGACGTTGCCATTCTCGCAGAAGACGTAGGCGTTGCCCGCCGCGTCGGCCGCCGGCGGCGTGTAGACCCGCCCGCCGACCTTCTTCGACCACAGCAACTTGCCGTCGCGCGAAACGCCGTGCACGTCGCCGTTTTCCGCGTTGACCACCAGGGGGCCGTCCCCTCCGCAGGCCGGCCCGCGCAGCCGCGGCTCGACGTCGAGCGACCAGGCCGCCTTGCCGTCGGCGCGGTGGAACGCCTGCACGGCGCCGCGGTTCGAGGCCGTGTAGATCAGCCCGTCGGCGCCGCCCAGCGCGGGCGTGCAGAATTCCGACCCTTCGGCCCGAGCTCGCCACAAACTTTTGCCCTTCGCGTCGATGGCTTCGAGCGTCCCGCCGTCGTCGAGCGCGTAATAGACCGACCCATCGAACGCCGGCACGGACGAGCGCGGCGCCGGCGAGCGGACCTCCCAGAGTCTCTTCCCGTCGGGCGAAAACGCGCGCAGCGCCGAGCCGCCCACCGTGGCCACGATCCCGCCGTTCGGCCCCGGGAGAATGCCGCTGTCCACGTCGCCCCCGGCCGGACGATGCCAATCGAGGCGCCACCCGCCCTGGCCCCAGCGCTTCGGGATCGAATCCCACGGCTCGGCCGACATCAGGTGATGCCGGACCGCATAGCCCAGTTCGAGAAGCGTGACCTCCATGCCGGAGGTGAGGACAAATTTGTTTTGGCCCAGGAAGTCGTTCAGATCGTCCTCGGCGAAGTAGCGGCGTTGGACGAACTGGTCGAGGTTCAGGTACTTGTTGCGAATGCGGGCGTCGCGCTGGTTGGTCGAGAAGAAGTCGTAGGCGTCGCTGTGGGTGTCGCCCGTCATGCCGGAATGGCCGCCGTAGAACGCCTGCGCCTTGTCGACCACTTCGATGCGCGTCTGGATGGCGCTGAAGAGGTCGGCGGTCATCTCCTGGAGCGCCTGGTTGGGATCGTTGACCTTGTAGCCGTAAACGTCCTGCAGGTAGAGGCACAGGTGCTCTTCCTGAATCTTGTTGATCATGTCGAATTGTTCGAGGCTGTAGCCGGGCATCTGCGGGTCGGGCACGGGCGCCCATTCGCGGGTGGCCGGGTCGCGGCGATACCAGTTCCAGTTGACGATGCCGTAGCCGTCGGAGGCGTCGAACTCGCAGTCGCGGTTGAGCATCTCGACGGTCAGGCGGCGCACGGCGGGCGGCAGGGTCGAGGCGCTGTAAATGATGGGGAAGAAACTCTTGCGGTCGATCTCGGTGATGATGCGGCTGTGGTTCTCATCGTTGACGACCGTGCCCGGGCGCAGGAAGCCGGCGTCGGGCAGGATCTGGATCGGATAGGTGTCGAAGGGATAGGCGCGGCACTGGACCATTTCGGCGACGCGCTCCAGAGCGCGGAAGAAGCGGCTGTCCTTGCGCCAGTCGGGATTGCGCGGCTCGCCGGCGAAGTCCGTGCACCAACTGCCGAAGATGTTGCCAAAGCGGTCGTGCGCCCCCTGGGGCAGCAGGTAAATGCGCGCGAAGATCCAGCGGATCAGATAGGGGACGTCGGCGCAGTCGGTGACCATGTTCAGGCGCACGAAGAAGTCGGCGTCGACGTTGTCCATCACCCATTGCGAGTACTTCCGCTCCCATTCGTCGTTCCACTCGTTGCGCGCGGGCCAAACCGACCCGTCGTCGCGTCCGAGGTCGGCCCGCAGGGCTGGGCCACGAGGACATCAATATGACGTTCGCGACTTACAGCCACTGGGTCGCGGTGGCGCCGCCGAGCGCGTATGATCTGGCGATTAGCACCAAGCTAGCACCAGGCGGGGAAGGGCGGTCGGAAGCGCAATGAAATCAATGGGAGGGATGGCGTCCCCAACGGGATTCGAACCCGTGTTGCAGCCTTGAAAGGGCTGTGTCCTAGGCCTCTAGACGATAGGGACGTTTTGCTTTCCGTTCGGTTGGTGAGCGCGGAAGGATTTGAACCTTCGACCAGCGGCTTAAAAGGCCGCTGCTCTGCCAGGCTGAGCTACGCGCCCCCCCTGCGCGCCCACGGCATCCACGGCGCGGCACGCAGTCTGTTCAAACCACACTTTGTCCAGCGCGTCAATCCTCATTCGCCGGCTCGCGCCGTTTCCGCGCCCCGAGCGCCGTCCGCCGCCGCGCCAAGGGGCGTCTACCTGCCATCGCTTCGCCCGCGAGTCGAGAGAAAAATATACACAGTGGCGCAGGCTTTCCAGCCTGTGAGGACCAAAGCGGCGGGATAGGACCGAAATCACAGGCTGGAAATCCTGCGCCACTCGATGGCCGGCGCTACTTCGCCTTCTGCGACGCGGGGATTTCGTCGAGAACGCCCAGTTTTTCCTTCAAACCCGCGCGCTGGGGGTCGGCTTCGAGGGCCTTTTGATACGCCGAGCGCGCGTCGTCGGTCCGGTTCAGCTTGCGATACGCCTCGCCCAAGTGTTCGAAGACTTCGGCGTTCTCCGGCTTGCCCTCCATGCCCTTGACGGCGGCTTCGAGTTTCTCGACCGCGCCGGCGTAGTCGCCCTGCTGATACAGCGCCCACCCCAGCGAATCGAGGATGTGCGGGGCGCCCGGCTCCAATTCCAGCGCCTTTTCAATCAGCTGGCGCCCGTCGGCCAGTTTCATCCCACGCGAAACCCACATGTAGCCGAGGTTGTTATACGCATCGGAGTTCTTCGGGTCGAACTCCATGACCTTGCGGTACAGCGCTTCGGCCTGCTCCAGGTTGTTACGCTCGTCGTAGAGCATGCCGAGGCTGAGGTAGGCGTCGGCCTTATTCGGGCTCGCGGCGATCAGGTCGCGGTAAGCCTTCTCCGCCTCGTCGGGCCGATTCAGTTTCTGCAAAACGTTCGCCCGCTCCAGTTGAAGGAGGTAGGTGTTTTCCACTCCCATTTCCTTCAGTCCGCGATCGAGCGCCGCCAGGGCGTCTTCGTAGCGCTGGCGGTCTTCGTAGAACTGCAGGAGCTGGAACAGGCGCGGCAGCTTCTGCGGCGGTCCGGCCTCATCGTAGGCGCGGCGGTACAGCCGCTCCGCTTCCTCCGGCATCCGGGCGCGCTCGTAGAGATCGGCCAACTGGCTCAGGACGATCGGATCGGCGCCGGAATTCGTCTCCGCTTCGCGCAGCGCCGGCAGCGCCTCGGAAAAGGACCCCATTTGCAGCAGGAGCAGGCCGATCGCCAGGCGGCTTTCCGCGTCCGACGGATCGAGCGCCGCGATGCCCTTGTACGCCTGCACGGCTTGGTCCAGCTTGTCGTAGCGCACCAGGCGAATCGCGTAGAGTTTGCGGATCTCGACGTTGTTCCGATACTCCTTGGCCAGGCGCTGATAGAACGCCAGCACGGCCTCGGAGGGGTCGGGCGCGGAGGCGGCTTTCTCTCCCTTGCGAGAAACGTTCGGCGCGGAGGCGAGGAGCTCGTCGACGCGCGCCTGCGTGCGGCCATTTTCCGGGTCGACGACGAGGGCGCGGCGATAGATGGCCAGCGCGTCGTCCTGCTGGCCGCGGCGCTCATAGACCTCGCCGAGCTGCTGGTAGGTGTGGACGTTCGACGGGTCCAGGTCGATGGCCTGCTTGAAATACGACTCGGCCTCCTCGAGGTTGTCCATGATTTCATAGGTGGAAGCGAGCACCAGCAGGGGGACGATCCGCGATCTGCCGTCAGAGGCCTCGAGCATCGCCTTGTACACGTCGGCGATCTTCGCCGCCGTCTTTACGCGATTCGGCGTGTTGATGTCCTGCTGCAGTTCTTCGAGGTAGAGTTGTCCGAGCGGCTGGAGCGCCTTGAGGTTCTTCGGCTGGAGCTTGCGCGCTTCCTCGAACTGCTCGATGGCCGAGGCGCGCCCGTCGTCCTCCTGCTTCTCATTGCGCATCTCGAAGTAGGCGTCGGCCAGGGTGAGCCGCGCGTCAAACCAGTCCGGCCGGCGTTCGACGAGGGACTTGGCGGTTTCAATGGCCTCGGCGTATTTGCGCGCGTCCGCCTGGATTTGCGCCATGGCCAGGTCGATCTCTTGGTCGCCGGGAGCGGCCTCCTTGGCTTCGCGCAACGCTTCGACGGCTTGGTCGAAGTCGCCTTGGGAGGCGAACAGGCGCGCGCCGAGAATGCGCGAAAGCGCTTTCTGTTGCGTCTGTTCCTCGGGGGTCGCCTGGAAATCGTTGTACTCGAGCAGGCCGGGTTGGTACGGCCCGGCGTCGGTCGGCGCCACGATCGACCAACTCCACTTCGATCGGCCTTTGACATCCGGGACGGCCTCGTCCGGGGCCGCCGGGTTCAACCCCGGCGTTTCGGGGTGGGAGGCCGGCGTCTCCGCCGCCCCACCGATCGCCGTCGCACAGGCCGCCATCATCAGGCCGGCCAATAACACGCCACGCAAGTTCGCCACCAACGTCCCCTCTTTCCACGTCCCGCGTTTCGGGCTGACTGGCGGCGATCATAGCAGAACGCGACTGTGCATCAACTGGCGATTGCGCCGGGCGCTGTTCGCGCCGTGCGCTTCCCAGCCGGCGCGGCAATGGGGGCTGTCATGAATCGCGCTAATTTAAGGATCATCCGGGATTTCAGGGAATCGGGCGTCGCGCGTCTTGGCGGTTTCTGGGGGCGCGGACGGCCACGTCTGCAATGCCAGGCATCGCGGTCGCGTTCGCATGGCAGACGTGGCCGTCTGCGCCCCCAGGAACCGCTTCTCGAGTTTCCCCGGAATTCCCGGATGAACCTAACTTAAGGGCCGGCAGCCGATGAACTCCCGTTCTTGCCGTGTTCCCCGAAGGGGAAAAACATGAATAGCCGTGGGCGCCAGCCCACGGAAACGCCATCTTCCGAAGCCCGACCCTGGAGGGGTCGAACAACGCCGTCCACGGCACGGTTCGACCCCTTCAGGGTCGGTTCCGTTTTGGGCCGCTGTTCCGTGGGCTGGCGCCCACGGCTATTCATATTCTTCCCCTTCGGGGAATACGGCAGGTCCCCTGCTGCATATCGTGTTCTGTGCGCCTAGCCCTTAATTTCATGGCGAAGTCCTTGGATTCATGGCGTGGCAGTTAGGGCGAACGGGCCGGCGGTGGCGGCGTCCCAAGCTTTGAAGTTGAGGAAAAAGACGTAGGTCGGGCCGAGGGGGAGAGTGAAGTCGGCCCAGCCGTTGAAGAAGTTGCCCTTCGCGAGGTCGTAGGCCAGGCCGCCGTAGTCCAGGAAAGTCCAGGGCGAGAACTGCGGGAAGGCGTGGGAGGGGCCGTCGAGCGGGGCGATCCAGCCGACGCCGTTCTGGTAGATCGCGATTTGGTCGAGCCACGTCCCGTAAATCTCCGGGGTCCAGTGTAGCCGCCACACCCCGCCGCCCTTGTCCTCCACCCACGCGCCGGTGGGCGTATGCGGCGTGCCGCTATAGACGATCAGCGTCTTGGCGATGGGACCGGGGAACCACGAGCCGCTGGCCATTTGGCTGGAGATCCAGGCGTGGAACGCGCCCGACCCTCCCACGTCAACCGCGCCGGCGCGCGCCGCGACGGGAAACGGGTACCACATCGTGTTCTGCCACCCCTTTTCCACGAAGAGGTTCTGATAGGCGTCGTAGGCGAAAGCCAGATACTGGGCCGGAGTGGTGGGACTGTCATCCGTCCACGTCACCCCGACCTGCCCCCCGCCGCCATCCAAAGCCGACTCCAGCTTGGGGGGATTCACCAGCGGCGCGCTGTATAAGCCATTATGCGCGCGGGTATCCTGGTCCGCCTCGTATACGACGCGCCCGCCCGTGGGGCTGATCCAGTAGCCCATATAGGTTCCTGCATCGCTGGTTGGAACAAGGTTAAGAATCGCCGACGCCCCGCCGTCGATCGAAACCTGGTACAGGTTCGCATGGGAAAGCACCCAGGCTGAGAACAGCACCAACTGGCCGTCCACGGGAAAGTCGAATTCGGAGACGGGAATCGCGCCGTTTATCTTCATCGCCTCTCCGCCTTCGACAGGCACGCGATAGAGATCAAAATGGTGGTCCAAATAGAACACGTATCTGCCATCAAAGCTGATCTTGAAGTCGATCACTTGGTCGCTGTACCCGGTCGCCGGGCGGTTCAGTTTGGTCAACGGTCCTCCACCCAATGAAGATGTGTAGAGCTCGGTAAGGACCTGAGCGCCACCGCCCAGGTAAGCCATGAAAACCGCCCGGCTCCTATCCGGCGTGAAATGGAAGCCGAGAGTGAGCTCACCGCCAGCCACCATGGAACTGGTCAAGTTGACAGGCGCGCCTCCTGACAGATCCGCGCAATAAAGACCCTGAATCTGGAGATCAGTTTGGCGCCACGGAAAAAGGACGCGTTGGCTATCCGAACTGATCTCGAAAACATCCGCACCTCCACAATATGGTCCGTCCCCAATGACTGGCCCACTGATATCAGCCGGCGAGCCTCCCGCCGCCGAAACGCTGAAAAGCCTTTGCCAGTCGCCTTGCCGCCGCGCGGCATAGACGACATGGCTGCCGTCGGGGCTGAGGGCCCAGCCGGCAAAGAAGTCGCCGATCTTGCCTCCCTCCCCCAAGTCAGGAGTCAGGCGCGTTGCGGATCCCCCGGCGATGGGGACGCTGTAAAGGGCGTCCACTGCCACGGTGAACGTGGGCTTGTCCCCTGGGTGCTCGATGACCGTCTGGTTGCCGACGCCGTAGAAGACTCGGCTCCCGTCCGGAGAGATCGCGAAATGGCCGTCGACGACCCGCTCCGGCCCCAGCGGCTCGTTGAGTCGCACGATAGGCCCGCCGCCGATCGGCGTCGCATAGAGTTGGAAAACGTGATCATAGCCGCGCTCCGCGCGATAGAGCGCCGTCTGGCTGTCCGGGCTGATCTGAGAATGCGTGATGGTTTCTCCGGCTAGGTCATTGTTGATGAGCGTCAGCGCGCCGCCAGCCATCGGAACGCTATACAGAGTGTCGAAATTAGAGTCGGTCTTGTGGGTAAACACCAGGCGACTGCTGTCGGGACTGACCATAAGATTCACCGAGTACCCATAACTGAAAGTCGCAAGGGTTGCCGGCGCGCCGCCCTCAATCGGCGCGCTGTAGACTCCCGAGTGGACATCGAACGCGACCCTCGACCCGTCGGGACTCAGCGCCACCCGGTCACGGCCAGAAACGACATCCACGCCCGGAGGGCTGAGTTTCACCCCGTCCCAAGCCGCCATTGCCATCGCGACCGACGCGCCCCAACATGCCGCCGCGCGCAGCCAGGCGCAGACTCCCGTCGCCCTTGTCATCCCCGGTTCCTCCTTGGCAGGACTACCACGCCCGAAGTCAATCACGGCTCCGTCCGAGACCCCTTCAGATCCGTCACCGACTCGCTTCTGCGCGCGCGAGACAAACGGGAGACTACGCCAAACAGCTGTATCGTAGATAACGCATCCTTACGGAGAAGTCAATCATGTCCCTCGAAAAGAGCGCCTCTTGGGCGCCTTTCCCGAAATCGGGAGAAGGGCGCGCTCCTCTGAGAGTCAATCCCCTGGCGACGCAGAGCGAAGAATCCGGCCTTCGGCGCACCGCCGGGCACCGATCCGTAGGCCCTTTTTTCCGAAATCTTGCGCTTTTTGCGCGAGATTTTGGAGAAAAGCCTGTTGGCTTTGGCTGCGCCAAGTTGGGGCGGGCCGCGTGGCGCTTGCCCCGGGTTGTTCAGGGCCAGAGGCGATTCTCTTCCAGAAGACGCGCGAATTCCACGAAGGGCAAAACGTCGATCCCGTCCTCCGTCCTCATGACCGGCCCTTCCGGATACACCGCCAGCCGGCGCCGCAATCCCGCGAGGGAAGCGATGGCGCGCAGCCCTTTGCACCAACCGTCCGAGAATGCCTTGCCCGACTTGACCTCGATGGCGGCGAATCGGCCGTCGCGGACGAGCAGGAAATCCACCTCGACGCCGACGCCGGACCCCGGCGCCCAATAGAAGAACTCGTCGCACGCCCGCCTGTAATCCCGGTAGGCGCGGATCGTCTGGGCGACAAGCCCTTCGAACAGCGCACCCCGTTCCTCCGGCGCCACCGGCCCCGAGACCCCCTTCATCGCCCGGGCAATCCCCGGGTCGCACCAATACCACTTCGGCAGTTTCCGCTCGCGCACCCGGAGTCTGGCTTCATAGGCCGGGAGGCGGAAGCACAAGAGAGTCTCTTCGAGAATCTCCATGTGCCCGGAGACGGTCGTTCGGGCGACGCCGGCTTCGCGCGCGAGATTCGCAACGTTGACCACTTGGCTATGGAGCAAAGCGGCCAGCGGAAGGAACCGCACAAACCCCGGCAGGTTGCGCACCAGCGCCTCGGCCTGAATCTCCTCTTTCAGGTAGAGATGCGAGTAGGCCTTCAGGCATTCGTCTTTATCGTCCGCCGCCCACGCCATCGGCAGAAGGCCATGCCGCAAGGCGCCCGGCAGATCAAAAGACGGGCCGATTTCCCCGGGCAAGAACGGATGCATGGCCCGGCGCGGCGCGCGTCCTCCCAGCAGATTCACGCCGGCTCGCTTGAGCTTGCGCGCGCTGGACCCGCACAAGGCGAATCTCAGACGCTTCTCTTCGATGAATCGGTGGACTTCGTTGAGAAGACTCGGGAGGCGCTGGATCTCGTCCACGACAACCCAGGAGCCGTTCGGCAGCGCCCGCAGTTCGCCGGCGAAAGCGCCGGGCGCCCCCATCAAGCGATGATAGAGCTCTTCGCTGAGCAGATCGAACCAGCGGGCGTCAGGCAGCACGTGCCGCAGCCAGGTGCTCTTGCCGGTTCCGCGGGGCCCGAGCAGGAAGAAACTCGTTTTGGGCAATTTCAGGGCGCGTTGAAGGTACATGATGGCGCTTTCGTCGTCATTTTGCACGACAATTTGACGGCAATATAGGCAATCTCGCGGGTCGTGTCAAGCGCGGGCAAATGGCCCGGACTTCTCGCCAGAATGGGGGTATGGAGTCCCGCCTTCAGGCGGTTCGTCAGCGGAATGCTGGGAATCGAGTCGAGGCGGACCATTACGGATTCCGCCTGAAGGCGGGACTCCATACTCCCATTTTCGTTCGTTTCCGGGTGACGCGAAGAGCCATGAGTTACTGTCTCCGAACCTGGATCGTCGCCGGCTCGCCGGGGCGGGCGACAATGGGCGAGGCCAGGCGCACGAGGGCGAAGCCGTCCTTCGTTTGCACGGTGGTCTCGATGTGCGCGCCCTCGACCGACGCCCTCCACTGCCCCTTCGCCCCTTGAGGAAGCGGGAGGCGCACGGCGCGCAGGGGCAGGCGGCCCTCTTCGATCTCGAAGCGGATCGATGTCGCCTTCTTCTCGCGGTGGAGAACGAACCGCCCCCAGCCGTGTGCCGTCGAGAAGAAGCAGGCGATCTCCTCGTTCTCCAGCCTCGGATCGAACACCGCCTCGTGCCGAACCGCCGAATAGCGGAATCCCGTCAGGGCGGTCAGCAGCGCGTAACTCGACAAGGCGCGGGCGTAATAGCTGCCGCATTCGTATTCGTTCCACGGATTGCGCCGGGCGCCGTCGTAGCGCGAGCGCACGGCCCGGACGATCGTCAGCCCCTCGTCGACCAGCCCTTCGTAGATCAGGTGGCTGGCGACCTGGTATTCAATTCCCGTCCACACTTCGTCGGAATACACGAAGGGCAGCGCCGGCTTCCCGCCCTTGGGCCACGTGCACAACAGGAGGCCCGGCTCGTCGTTCAGGGCGTAGGTGGCCCGCTGCGGGTTGGCGTGGCGCCGGAGGCTCGGCTTGAAGTTGTAGCGGAAGATGCTGCGCAGGGTCTGGCGCGTCTTCCGGCGGTCGAGCGCGTCGGGCGAACCGTAGAGCGTGGCGAACCACTGGCCGATCACCCCGTCGGACAGGCACCCCGTCCCATACTGGTATTTCGGCCCCTCGCGCCGGGCGATGGCGAGGGCTTCGGGTGTATACGTGTCGGCCCGTTGCGCCTGGAGGAAATCGCGCCGCAGCCCCTTGGCCATGATCTTCTGGAAGTAGTACTGGCCGTTGAACAGTTCGCGGTCGCAGTAGCGCGCCCCGCGGCCGGCGAGGTCGCGCAGTTGGGCGGCGTACTCGGCGTCGCCCGTGTGTTCGGCCATTTCGGCCATCGCGCGCAAGGCGCCGAGATAGACCGACGCGCACATGCCGTCGGGGCCGTAGAACTCGATGTCGTAGGTGTTGTGATGCCCCTCGAACAGCGCGCCCTGGCGGTCCGGGTCCCACGTGCGGATGCAGTATTCCAAACTGCGCACGGCCAGCGGCAGCATCCGGCGCAGCCAGGTGTCGTCGCCGGCGATTTGCCAGTCGCGATACAGTTTCATGATGCCGCCCAGCTGCCCGTCGGCGGCGGCGTGGAATTCGTGCTCCGGCTCGACGGTCGGCGGCAGCGGCGCGCGGAACTTCACGTGGCCCTCGTCGTTCATCGAGCATTCCATCTCGAGATGGCGAAGCGTCCGCTCCAGCGGCGGGAAGAGGTGGGGAATCGCCTGCGCGTAGTTCCAGACGTGCGTGCA
The DNA here is from genome assembly GCA_026398515.1 of Candidatus Sumerlaeota bacterium. GTDB lineage: Bacteria > Sumerlaeota > Sumerlaeia > JAPLSS01 > JAPLSS01 > JAPLSS01. Next base: position 15,277 of record JAPLSS010000265.1, read on the forward strand.
GCACCCGGCGCAGCACCCGGCGTTCGGGCGGCACCCTTCGAAGGCCCACAGCGTTCCGTCCTCCAGCCGCAGGCAGGTGGGCGACTTGAGAATGCCGAGATTCGCCGACACGGCGTCGAGCACGTACGAGGGCGCCGTCGTGGAGAAGAAGAGATCATGAAAGCGCCGCGTGCGCTGTTCCAACGTGGTCAGGTTTTGACAGACGTACTGCGCCACCGACCACGCGTCTTTCCATTTGGCCGCGTGATAGGGCCTCCACACCCGCGGGTCGGCGCAAGCGCCTGCTTGGTCGTCGGCGGGGACGCAGCACGGCGACGGCCCCTCGCTCGACGGCCCCCCGGACTCTTTCGGCCAACCGAACGAAACGTCGCAGCGCGGCGTGTGCCAGGCGAGCACGACGGCGCACTCGCGCCTCTCGCCCGGCCCGAGGTCGAACGGGATGGCCACGCTCCCGCCGGCCAGGGCGCGGCGCATGGCTTCGGCGATGGGCGGCGATTGACGCGAGGGAGCGAAGCGCCCGCTCTCGATCTCGCGCCACAGCATCGTGCGCGCGTCGAACCAGCCGCCCCGGAACCAGCCGGCCTTGAGGACCGGCTTGCGGTCCGGCGTGGCCAGGGCGAAGGTGGCCGCGCGCGGATGATTGTCGGGAATCTCGCTGTTGGAATAGACGAGTCCGCGGGCCGGAGCGCTCGAACGCGCCTGGACGAGGCAGCCCGCCGCGCCCCGGTCGCCCGGGGCCGAAATCATGTGCGAGAGGTGAAACGCGAAGGTCGCCCGGATGCGGCGGCGCGACCGGTTGACAAACCGATAGCGGAGAATGGCCGCCGGGATCGAGGAGTTGAAATCGTCCAGCGGGATGAACGGGCTGAAGGCTTCGAGCGAGGCCGCGAGGTCGAGATCCGGCTCGCGGAACTCGATCCACGCATAGGGAAACTCGCCGCGAAAGACCGCCGATTCCATGCGCGGGAAGCCCTCGTGGCCGACGTTGGCCCCGTTGGCGTAGCGGCCGCCGGCGTAAATGCGCGAACACGTCACCGGGCCTTCGAGCACGCGGGCCGCGTCCGGCGCGCCGCTCTTCTGCTCGGTGATCGTGGCGAAGGCCAGGGGCTGCCCGCCGAGATTCGGGCGATTGAAGATCGAGAAGTCGATAAGGTTGCCGCTTCCGCCGAGGTTGATCGAACCGACGCCCAATCCTCCCAGCGGGAAGGCGATCTGATCCAGCGTCTGGCCGGTGAAAGAGCGTTGCGGGCCGAACTCGTGGAGCAGGCGTTTCGGATACGGCGCGGCGCCGTTGGACGCGGACACCTTTTTCGCGGGCATGATGCGGCCTCCGGATGAAATGAACGCGCGCATCATGCCGATTGCGATGGGAATGTAAAAGGAAGAAACGAGGAAACGGGCCGCAAACAACTTGGCCGCAAAGAACGCATAGAACGCAAAGAAACAAGAGGGCCTTTTGCGTTCTATGCGTTCTTTGCGGCCAATGCCTTCTGTGCGGCCAATGCCTTCTGTGCGGCGAGGCGAGGTCGCTTCTCCGTTTCGGCCACGTGACCCGCCAGTTGCCCGCACGCCGCCTGCAGGTCGCGGCCTTTGCTGTGGCGGATGGCCACGGTGTACTGGGCGTCGCGCAGGATCTGGCCGAACCGATCGACGCGCGATTCCTCCGACGGCTCGAACGGCAGCGATTCGTGCGGGTTGAACAGGATCAGGTTCAGCTTGCACGGAATGCCGCGCACGAGGCGGGCCAGCCGCCGCGCGTCGGCGTCGGTGTCGTTCACGCCCTTCAGCATCACGTATTCAAAGGTGATGCGCCGGCGCTTCAGCAGCGGATAGGCGCGGCACGCGGCGAGCAACTCCGCGATCGGATGCCGGCGGTTGATCGGCATGAGGCGGTTGCGCACGGCGTCGGTCGTCGCGTTCAAGGAGATCGCCAGATTGACGTCCGTCCCCGCCTCGCCGAATTTCGGAATGGCCGGCGCGATGCCCGCCGTGGAGACTGTGATGCGCCGCGACGAGAAGCCCACGGCCTGCGGCGAGATGAGCAGCCGCAGCGCGCGCACGACCGCCTCGAGATTCAGGAGCGGCTCGCCCATCCCCATGAAGACCATGTTGTTAAGCAACTCGCCCTCGCCGAGCAGTTCCCGCGCGGCCAGCGCCTGTCCGACGATCTCGCCCGCCTCGAGGTTGCGCTGAAAGCCGCCTTGGCCCGTCATGCAGAACCGGCACTCCAGCGGGCAGCCCACCTGCGTGGAGACGCACAGGCTCGTCTTCCCCTCGTCGCGCATCAGCACGCCTTCGATATGCTTGCCGTCGCGGAGAGCGAAAACGATCTTCTGCGTCGAACCCGGTTGCCCAAGGACGCGCTCAATGACCGGCAGGCCGACGTCGTGCGATTCGGCGAGGAAGGCGCGGTAGTCCTTGGGCAGGTTCGTCGCTTCGTCGAGCGAGGCGATGCCTTTCTGGTAGAGCCAGTGGAACAGTTGCTTGCCGCGGAAGGCGTCGAACCCCGCGCGTTGCGTGAGGGCGACAATCTCGGTGAAGTCCAGGCCGAGCAGCAGCGGGCGCTTGGCGGGACGGGTGGAGGGGGTGGACGCGGCGGACGCGGCGGACGAATTCGGCTGGGCAGGCATGGGGCTTCTTCCTCTTACGGCCCGCCAAGCTAGCTGAAGGCCGGCGGCGCGTCAAGGGGCGGCGTTCCGTCCGCGCCTCCGAGTCGCGACGGTTCGGGAGCAGCCCGCCGCTCTTCCGTCTTTACCTTTCTCCCGCCGCCGACGACAATACCGGCTCGATTCGCCAACGATCCTATTCTCCCCCGAAAGGAACCCCCGGCCATGTACTTCGGCATCGCCTATTACCCCGAGCATTGGCCCGAAGAGCGCTGGCCCATCGACGCCCGGATGATGCAGGAAGCCGGCCTCAACGGGGTCCGCATGGGCGAGTTCGCCTGGAGCGCGATCGAACCCGTCGAGGGCGAATATCATTTCGAATGGATGGACCGCGCCGTGGCTCTCCTGGCGGAACACGGCGTCAAGACGATGATGTGCACCCCGTCGCGCACGCCCCCGCCGTGGGTCTTGGAGAAGCATCCCGAAATCCTCAACACGACCGCCGACGGACGCCTGGCCAACGCCGGCCATCGCTACACGGTCTGCCAGAACAACCCGCGTTTTATTGAATTGTCGCGCCGCATCGACCGCGCCGTCATCGAGCATTACGCCCACAACGACGCGGTCATCGCCTGGCACATCGACAACGAAATCGGCGCGGGCAACGCCTGCTGGTGCGACACCTGCCGCGCGGCGTTCCTCGACTATCTGCGCGCGAAATACGAAACCCCGCAACGCCTCACCGAGTGTTGGGGCCCGCACTTCTGGTCGTTCGCCTTCTCGGATTTCCAGGATGTCCCGCTCCCCGCGCGCGGCGGACATCCGCATCCCGGCCTTGCCCTTGAATACGCGCGCTTCCAATCCAAGGTGAATGTGGATTTCGCCCAATGGCGCTACGAGTTGATGAAGCGACTCAGCCCGGCGAAGTGGGTCACCACCAACTTCCAGACCTCCAACGCCTCGCACACCGACATCTTCGACCTGGGCCGCGCCACCGACGTCTACGGCACGAACTTCTACCCGCCGCGCGTTCGCAACGAATTCCCGCTCGACTACTGCCGGGGCGCGCGCGGCGCGCTGATCATCCTCGAACAGATGACGCGCCTGGGGCAGACGATCCCCGCCTACGGACCGGGTTGGATGCGCCTGTGGGCGTGGCGCTCGATCGCCCACGGCGCCCGCGGGATCGACTTCTTCCGCTGGCGCGTGTGCCGCTGGGGCCAGGAAATGCAGCGCGACGGCCTCCTGCAGCACGACGGCCGCCCTAACCGCCGCTACAACGAGCTGGCGCGCATGGGCAAGGAGATCGCCCAGGTCGGCGAGCTGATCGACTCCACCCGCGTCGAGGCGCGCATCGCCATCGTCATGAGCTACGAGTCGCGCTGGGCGCTCAACGCCGGCATGGTCGGCGAGCCGGACATGCGCGTCGAGGCCGAGGCCTATCGCATCCACGACGCGCTGATGGAGCGCAACGTGATGGTCGACGCCATGGACCCGCGCGAGGACCTCTCGAAATACTCTCTGATCATCGCCCCGCGCCTGTACTGCGTGGACGGACGAATCGCCGCCAACCTGAGGCAGTGCGCCGCGGCCGGCGCCATCGTTTGCCTGACCGCGCCCACCGGCCTCGTCGACGAATACAACAAAGCCTTCGACACCCCGCCGCCGGGGCGCCTTCTCGATCTGGCCGGCATCGAGGTCGAGGACTACGGACGGCTCCCCGCCCCCGAGCCGCTGCGCGAGGCCTCGGGCGGGCTGGGCAAGGATTTCGGCGAAGCCACCGGTTGGGCCGAAGAAATCCGGCTGACCACCGCCCGCGCGCTCGCCGTCTTCTCGCGGGGCTGGCGGCGCGGCGCCCCGGCGGTCACGATCAACGATTTCGGCCCGGGCAAGGTCCTTCACGTCGGCGTGACGCTCGAACGCGATTCGTTGCGCGCCCTTGTCCGCCTGCTGTGCAAGCTGGCCAAGGTCCCGCGGCTCCTGAAGACGCCCGAGGGGGTGCGCGTCTGCGAGCGGCGCAACGACGACGCCCGGCTTTTGTTCCTGATGAACTTCAACGAACAGGTGGAAACCGTTCAACTCGATGGCGAGTGGGAGGATGCCTTCAGCGGCAAGAAGCGCCGCACGGTCCCCATTCCGCCGCTCGACCTGCGGTTGATGTGTTCGAGAATGGTTTGACGTCTTCCGCGGCGTCCACTTTGTCCGCTCTGTCCATCCGGTCCACGTCGTCCGGGCGAAGGGCCGAACGATCTGGCCCAGTTTTCGCTTGTTAGTGGAACAGAGGCGGTATAGAAGATAGCGAGCCGTCTCATGATGCGACGCAGTGGGGAGGGGCTGCAAGACGCAGCGCCGGTTGGTGTCAGGCAAAACGTGGACGAGCAGGGGTGTGCAATTATGCCTACGTATGAGTACGTATGCTTGAAGTGCGGCAAGGAGTTTGAGTATTCCCAATCGATGAAGGACGAGCCTTTGAGCCGCTGCATTTTCGACGGCTGCAAAGGCAAGGTCAGACGCCGCGTCGGCGCCGGCGCCGGGTTCATCTTCAAAGGCTCCGGCTTCTACGCGACCGATTACAAGCGCAATGGCAAAGGCCATTCGAAGAGCAAGCCCTCGGGCGAACCCTCGTGCCCGGCCGCGAGCGATTCGGCCAAGTGCGCCAGTTGCCCGGCCAATGCGTCCAAAGACTAGAGGCTCGGAGCGCGACCTTCAGGGACCTTAAGGACGAAAAGGACGTAGAGGCTTCGTGCGTCGTTTTGGTCCTTGAGGTCCTTTTGGTCCTTAAGGTTCTTCTAGGGTCGCCTAACTCCCATAGATGCCCCGGTGGGAATTGACATCGCCGGGGTTTTGTTTTATCTTCGCCCCAGGTTCGTGGCGTTGCGCGCAACGTTGCGCGGCAGCAGCCGCAGGCCGCTTTCCTACGGAAGCGGCCTTTTTTTTCGTCGGCTGCCGCTCAACACCGGTCCGCCACGTCCACTCAGTCCATCAAGTCCGCCGAGCCCGACCGGTCCAACTCTCTCTTCGAAAGGAAGCCTCGGGAATGGACCAACAACCTTCCACGCAGCAACCGCCGCCCGCGGAGCCGCCGCCGCTCGCGGCCCCGCTGTCCCCCGCGCTGGCCGAACGGTTCCTGCGCGCGTGGGACTGCTCGCTGGACTTCGTCGAGAGCTACCTGGACAGCGTCCGCTCGGAGGGCGCTCAGAAAACCGGCGGGGATTCCCCGGAATCCGCCAAAGACCACTATGAACGATGGCGCGTCTTCTGTTTCGCCGTCGGATGCCTCAAACGCATCCAGGACGGCCGAAAACAACCCACTTCGGAGGCCGACCATGCCGCCAACCCCAACGCCGGAGACAGTGGAAGCGTTTCTGACCAATTCGCGAAAGAGACTGAAGAGCTCGCTGAACAAATGCTCCACGAAGGAGAGGGCGAAGATCCTGTGGATCCACTGCCGTCGTGATCTGGAGTTCTTCGCCCGCGAGTTCTTCCCGCACCTCTTCCGCCTCGACTTCAGCCCCATGCACCGCGAGCTGTTCCTGCAGCGCGCTCTGCTTGCGGACCGGACCCTGGACCGGCGCGTCGGGCGGCGCGCGGCGCTGGCGGCCCCGCGCGGCAGCGCGAAGTCCACGATTCTGTCGCTCCTCTTCCCGCTCCACGATCTGGCCTATGGGCTGGAGAAGTACATCGTCCTCTTCTCGGCCACCATGGCCCAGGCCGAGCAGCGCCTGCGAAACATCCGGCGCGAGTTGGAAAAAAACCAAGCGCTGCGTGCGGCCTACGGCGACGCGCTGGCGAAAACCGGCCGCTGGACCCGCCGCTCGCTCTCCGTGGGCGGCGCGCAGATCGACGCCTTC
>JAPLSS010000431.1 GCA_026398515.1 Candidatus Sumerlaeota bacterium
ATCGCGAGTATTTCGACAGCCACCCCGGCGTCTATTTCAAGACTTCGGGCTGGATCGAACGCGGCGACGTGGCGCAGGACGGCGAACTGACGGACCAGTCGATTCAGCAGAGGCTGGGACTGAATCTCAAATTCCAGCAGCTGGTCGAGAAGTACGGCGAAGAGAACGCCAAGTATATCTTCGACACGCTCCACGCCACGCAGGCGCATTACAGCCAATTCACCTTTATCGAAATGGGCGTGGAGCCCGACGACCGCTTCGAACGCCACACGCGCGAGCTGGCGGATAAGCGCAACTGGTCCTTCGAAAAGATTCAGGGCGATCCGGGCCTGATTCAGCGCCTTCTCGACGGCCCATGGGACGAGCGCGAGTTCCTCGTCGTGCCGCCGGGCGGGCGCGTGGTCGGACGCTACGACGAATCGATCATCGCCGCGGAGGAGGAAGCGAAGCCGTGAACGGACGCGAGCGCGTGCTGGCCTTCTTGCGGGGCGAGCCGGTGGACCGCTTGCCGCTGATGCCGATCACAATGATGTTCGCCGGCGACTATATCGGCGTGAAATATGGCAAATATGCGACCGATCATCGGGTCATGGTCGAGGGCCAGATCCGCGTGGCCGAGGCGTTCGACTTCGACCACGTGTCGGTCATCTCCGACCCGGCGCGCGAGCCGGCGGACCTCGGCTCGGCGGTGCGATTCTTTGACAACCAACCACCGGCCATCGACGAGCAGCGGGCGCTGCTGGCGGACAAAGCGAGACTCCTCACGTTGACGATCCCCGATCTGACGCGCGGGCGAATAGCCGACCGCATCGCCGGCGTAGCGCTGTTCAAGGAGCGGCTCGGAGGGGAGAAACTTATCGAAGGCTGGGTCGAAGGCCCGTGCGCCGAAGCGGCCGACCTGCGCGGCATCAACACGCTGATGGTCGATTTCTACGACGCCCCGCAATTTGTCTGCGACCTCTTTGAGTTCTGCGTCGAAATGGAATCCCAATTCGCCCAGGCGCAGATCGAGGCCGGCGCCGACATCATCGGCGTAGGCGACGCGGCGGCCTCGCTCATTGGCCCGCGTTTCTACAATGAGCTTGTCTGGCCTTGCGAGAAGCGGCTTGTCGATCGCATTCATGCGATGGGCGCGATGGTCCGCCTCCACATTTGCGGCAACACGCGCTTCGCGTTGGAAGGCATGGGCCAGCTCGGCTGCGAAATCGTCGATCTCGACTACCTTTCGCCGATGGGCATGGGACGCGAGATAATGTGGTCGATGCTAGTGCTGCTCTGCAAAGTCGAGCCGGTGAAGGTCCTTCGCAATGCGACGCCGGAGCGAGTCGCCGCCGCCGTCGCTGAATGTCACCGCCAGGCCGGGGCGCGCTTCATCGTCGGCGCCGGCTGCGAGGTCTGCCGCGACACCCCGCGCGACAACCTGCGGGCGATGGTCGACTACGCCCGAACGCACAAACCGGAGGATATCTGAAGTTGCCGAGGTGATTGGCTTCAAAGAACGCAAAAGAGGGGATACTAACCCGTTGCGTTTTCTGCCTTCTTTGCGGTGAATTAGTCGTCTCAATCGGCAATCGACACTCGACAATCCCAACATTGGCCTTGACTCGTCAAACACGCCGCCAAAATGATGCCAGCGTTGACGGAGAGCAACAACACTGCCTCTGAGGCCACCCTCTCATGCTCGATCTCAATTTCATTCGCAAGAACGCCGACGTCGTCAAACGCGCCATTGCGATGAAGCACGACCTGGTCGACGTGGATCGAATCCTGGCGCTGGACAAAGAGCGACGCGATCTGCTGCACGGCGTGGAGCAACTGAAGGCTGAGCGCAACCAGAAGTCCAAGTCGATCGGCGCGGCGATCAAAGCCGGCGGCGACGTGGAAGCGCTCAAGGCCGAAGTGCGCGACCTCGGCGACAAGATCCAGTCGATGGAAGACCGCCTGCGCGCGATCGGCGAGGAACTGGACCCGCTTCTCATGCGCGTGCCGAACATCCCGCACGAATCGGTTCCGACGGGCGACGAAGAGGCGAACCGCGTCGAGCGCGGTTGGGGCGAACCGAAGACGTTTGGTTTCGCGCCCAAACCGCACTGGGAGATCGGCGAGGCGCTTGACATCCTCGATCTGCCGCGCGCCGTCAAAATCGCGGGGCAATCGTTCATCTGCCTCAAAGGGCTGGGGGCGAAACTGGAGCGCGCGCTGATCAACTTCATGATCGACATGCACGTCGAGAAGCACGGCTACACCGAAGTTCACGTGCCGTTCCTCGCCAATCGCAACACGATGACCGGCACGGGCCAGCTGCCGAAACTCGAAAACGATATGTATCGGGTCGAGAGCGACGACTTGTTTCTCGTGCCCACCGCCGAGCCGCCGGTCACCAATCTGCATCGCGAGGAGATCATCGCGCCAGGCGTCTTGCCGATCTATTACGTCGCGTATACGCCCTGCTTTCGGCGCGAAGCCGGCTCGTATGGGAAGGAAACGCGCGGGATGACGCGCGTCCATCAGTTCGACAAAGTCGAGATGGTGCGTGTGGTCGATCCGGAGACGAGTTGGGCTGAGCTGGAAAGCCTCGTGGGCAACGCCGAGGACGTGCTGCGGGCGCTGGGCCTTCCCTATCGCGTCGTGACTCTGGCCGCTGGCGACTTGTCGTTCGCGGCGTCGAAGTGTTACGACCTGGAAGTCTGGGCGCCGGGCATGCAGGCGTGGCTCGAAGTGTCGTCATGTAGCAATTTCACCGACTTCCAGGCGCGCCGCATGAACATGCGCTATCGCAAGGACCCGAAGGCCAAGCCCGAGTTCACGCACACGCTCAACGGTTCGGGCCTGGCGCTGCCGCGGACGGTGATCGGGCTTTGGGAGAATCATCAGCAGGCGGACGGAACCGTCGTCGTTCCGGAATGCCTGCGGCCCTACATGGGCGTGGAGCGAATTGCGCGGAAGTAGCAATGAGAGATAAGCAATGAGCAATGAGTCGTAGGTCGAAGGTTGCGGCGGAAGCGGCAATCGACAATCGGCAATCTCTCCATGCCCACCCTCCCCACCGCCAGCGTGCTTGTTCTTACTTACAACAGCGCGGGGCATATTATTCCTTGCCTCGAGGCGCTGGCCAATAATGGCTCGCCGGAGAAGGAATTGCTGATTATCGACAATGCGTCGAAGGATTCGACGATCGAACTGATTCAATCTCGCTTTCCGCACGTTCGCTTGATAGTCAATCCCGCCAACTTCGGCGTCGCGGGCGGGTGGAACCAGGGCTGGCGCGAAACTGGCGGCGAAATCGTTGTCTTCCTCAACCCGGACGTGACGGTTACCCCCGGCTGGCTGCGCGCCATTCAGGAAACATTCGCCGCACGCGCCGAAGCTGACGTTGTGGGCATCAAGCTTCTCTATCCGAACGGCAATATGATTCAACATGCCGGGGCGGGACTGCGCCCAAATGGCGAGACCTTTCACCGCGGCTGGAATGAGACTGACCACGGACAATACGACGCCATCGAGCCGGTGGACTGTGTAACGGGCGCGGCGTGGGCCGTTCGGCGTGAGGCGCTGCAACGATTGGGCGGATTCGACGAAGACTACTACCCCGCCTACTTCGAGGAAGTTGATTTCTGCGCTCGCGTCCGCGCCCGTGGCCGTCAGGTTCTCTACGTTCCCGCCGCCGCGGCGTATCATCACGAAGCCGCTACGTTGCGCCGCGACAGCCCCGAGTTCGTATCTCTGCACTTCCGCATGCGGGCTCTGTTCGTGGTCAAGAACTTCGAACTCCGGCGCATTCTGCGTCGAGCTCTGCCGTGGGAACTGCGTATGCATTTCGTCGAACGGAAGTGGGCGCATTCGCGGGCCGCGCTGGCGTCGTATGTGTGGGTCTTTCCCTATGCGAGGCAGCGGGTGTGGCGCAAGCTGCGCGGGCTGCCGGGACGGCCATTTGATGCGTGGGCCGGCGCGCGCGGCGGCGTGCCCAAGGTGATCCCTTCTTCGGCCATCGAACAGGCCGAGCGCGAAAGACATGTTTGAAGTGGCGCCGGCAGCCGTGCCTGTGCATACTGACGCAAATCCGGCGCATACACGGGCAAGACTGTCCGTGCCACGAACACCACATCCTGAATTCAGGGGAGATCTCCAATGGCTGCTAAACCGAAGTTGACCGCGGAAGAGAAAGATCGCATTGGTCGCATGAAGTGGTGGCACGAAGCAAAATTCGGGATGTTCATTCATTGGGGCCTGTACAGCGTCATTGGCCGTCACGAGTGGGCCATGGAAATTGAGGCCATCCCCGACGCCGAATACCGATTGCTCGCCCAGCGGTTCAAGCCCAAGCCCAACGCGGCGCGCGACTGGGCCAAGCTGGCGAAGCGCGCCGGCATGAAGTACATGGTGATGACTACAAAGCATCACGAGGGGTTCTGCCTGTTCCATACGAAGACGACCGACTATTGCGCCCCGAAACAGGCATGCGGCCGCGACCTGGTGGCCGAATACGTCCAAGCGGCTCGGGCCGAGGGGCTTCGCGTCGGCTTCTACTACTCCCTGATGGATTGGCATCACCCCGACGGCGCGAAATGCTTGACCGACGAAGAGGCGCGCAAGCGGTTCGTGCAGTATATTCACACTCAAGTGCGCGAGCTGATGACCAACTATGGCAAGGTCGACATTCTGTGGTACGACGTATCGTGGCCCCTGAGCGCCGAAGGCTGGGAATCGAGGAGAATGAACCGGATGGTCCGCCGCCTGCAGCCCGACATCATCATCAACAACCGGTCCAAAGTCCCCGAAGACTTCAGCACGCCGGAGCAGAGAATTGTCGCCGAGAGCGGCGGGCGCGCGTGGGAAGCCTGCATGACGATGAATGACAGCTGGGGGTATCACAAAAGCGACCGCAACTGGAAAACGCCGGACCAGATCATCCGCAATTTAATCACCTGCGCCGGGGGCGGCGGCAACTATCTGCTCAACATCGGTCCAAAGCCGGACGGCTCAATCCCCGCGCCCTCCGTCGCGATTCTCAACGCCGTCGGAGAGTGGATGGACCGGTACGGCGCGACAATCTGCACATCGGAGCCGTGCGCCGTCACGCGGTCGCGCTGCGCGCAGTTCACCCGCGCGGGCAAGACGCTCTATGTGCACGTGCATTCGTGGCCTGGCGAGGGCTGGGGGATCGGCGGATTGAAGTGCAAGGTCAAGGCGGCGCGGATCTATTCCAAGGGGCCAAGCCTGAAATTCGAGCAGGATCGGCTGCGCTTGAGATTCCTCAACCTGCCCGCGAATGCGCCGTACAGACGCATTCCGGTTCTTGCGCTGGAATGCTCCGCTGCGCCGGCGCAGGACATGGCAATGGTTCGCACCCAACGCAAGCGCGGGAAGGTGTAACAAGAGATCTCCTTGGAGCGAAACGAAGCCATCTCCAACTAATGCAACCAATGGAGTTTTCGCATGCATCCACGCGAGCGATTCCTCTGCGCGCTGACGGGGGGGAAGCCCGACCGGGTCCCTCTGGAGTTGGCGGGCTTTCAATTCCTCGAACGCGAGCCGTTGGAGAGGATCGCCGACCCGTTGCGCCGCCGCGTGGCCGAGCGCCTGTACGGCCAAACGCACGCGCTGGTGGACACGCCCTCTCTGATCAATCGCCTTCTCGTCACGCCGCCCCAGCGGATTCGGCACGAGCGACGGACGCTGCCGAACGGCAACGTCCGAACCACGAGTGTCATCGACACACCCAGGGGGACGCTGACGCACATTCTTGAATCCAACAAGGACGCCGGCACGACGTGGACGGTGAAGTATCCCGTCGAAACGCGCGAGGACATCGAGAAGATCGCTTCGGTCCCGTGGGAGATGCCGGCGGGCCTGAAGCATCCGGATTCCGACGCCCTGCCGGAGACATTTCCTCTGTGCGGCCTGTTGAGCACGCGCGTCTCATCGCCATTTGTCTGCGTCGCGGGTATGATGAAGTTTGAGTTGTTCCTGGAATTGTGCGCCACCGAGCTCGATTGGATGCGCGAGCTAACGGCGATCTGCGAAGCGCGTGTCATGGCGTGCGTCAAGTTCCTCCTTTCGCGGCCGGGAATCGAGTACGTCTGGCTTGGCGGAAGCGAGTGGATTACTCCGCCGATGGCTTCGCCGGCGATTTACGAGGCGCTGGTTCAAGAGCAGGAGCGGCGCATCATCGACTACATTCACAAGACGAGCACGGCGCTCGTCCATGTGCACTGCCACGGCAAGGTGCGCAGGGCGCTGCCGTGCATCATCGACCGCGGCGCCGATTACACCGAACCCGTTGAGCCGCCGCCCGACGGCGACATCCCGATGGCCGCGGCGAAGAGGGTGGCCGCGGGGCGCATCACGCTCGGCGGCAATATCGAGTGTCGTGTCCTGTGCAACGAAGACGAACGTGCGGTCGAAGCTGCCGTCCGCGCGGCGTTCGACGGCGGCAAGGAGCGTTTCGTTTTGCGCCCGACGGAAGGCCCGTCGCCGCGGATGGGGGATAGGGAGTTCCGCAATTACATGCGATTGATCGATGTGTGGGAGGAGTTGTCGCCCATTGCATAGCCGCTGGGCGGCTGCGAGAACACAAGTAGGACCTATGTGATATATGAGACAAGGCCGCGTCAGGAGGCTTGTATGGCTTTTATTGATTGCCACTTCTTCTCGGAAACGCTCGGGCTATCGACTTCGATGTATGTGATACTGCCGCAGAAGACCAAGCAACAAATCGGGTTGAGCGGCGCGGCCGGAAACGGCAAGCACCCGGCATTGTATCTTCTCCACGGACTTTCGGATGATCATACAATCTGGCTGCGGCGCACGTCGATCGACCGCTACGTTGCGCCGCTGGGACTGGCGGTGGTGATGCCGGCGGCGCAGCGCAGTTTCTATACCGACATGGCTCACGGCCTGCGCTATTGGACGTTTGTCAGCGAGGAGCTGCCCGCGCTGGCGCGCGAGTTCTTCCCGCTGTCCGGGGCGCGCGAGGACAACTTTGTGGCCGGCCTATCGATGGGCGGCTATGGCGCGTTCAAACTCGCGCTTCGTTGCCCCGACCGTTTCGCCGCGGCGGCGAGTTTGTCCGGCGCGGTGGACATCGCGAATACGGCGCAGAACGTCGAAGAGGCGAAGCGGGTGGAATGGGCGAATATCTTCGGCGACCTGAAGGCCCTGCCAGGCAGCGAGAATGATCTGATGCATCTGGCCGCGCGCGTGGCCAGAAGCGAGGGGCCGAAGCCGGCGTTGTATGCGTGGTGTGGGACTGAAGATTTTCTCTATCAGGGCAACCTTCGCTTTCGCGATCACGCGCGAGCGATCGGACTTCCGCTTACATACGAAGAAGGCCCGGGCGCGCATCAGTGGGCTTTTTGGGACGAGAAGATCCAGCGCGTGTTGGAATGGCTGCCGTTGAGAAGGATGTGAGCACGGACCGACGCGGATTGACACGGACAAGCACGGACAAAGACGCCGGGAACTACCACGACCTGAAGGCCACTCTGCGAGCTTAACTTTGGGAGAGGAATGGGCCTCGCCATGGCTCTCACTTCCAGAGACAGATTGCAATCAGCCTTGGAGCACAAGCCGCCGGATCGTGTCCCCGTCGATTTCGGCTCGACCGCCGTGACGGGGATGCACGTCTCCGCGGCGGCGCGCTTGCGACAGGCCGTGCTGGGCGAGGCGAACCAGCGGGTCAAGGTCATCGAGCCGTACCAAATGCTGGGCGAAATCGACGAGGAGCTGCGCCAGGCGCTGGGCATCGACGTCGGCGGCGTGTGGCCTCGCACAACGATGTTCGGCTTCGAGAACAGGGAATGGAAGCCGTTCATGCTCTTCGACGGGACGGAAGTCTTTGTCCCCGGCGATTTCCATATCACCGAGGCGGAGAACGGCGACTGGCTGATCCACCCGCGGGGCGACCCCTCGGCGCCGCCGAGCGGCCGCATGCCCAAGGGCGGCTATTTCTTCGACGCCATCGTTCGCCAGGAGCCGATTGAGGAAGAGAAACTCAATCCGGCGGACAACGCCGAGGAGTTCGCTCTCCTCGGCGAATGACGCGCTGCGAATACGTGCGCGCGGTCTTTGCGCGCCAGTGCGAGATCGCCCTGCAAAACATCGAAACGTTGATTGGCCTCTTCGGCGACCGCATCCAGGCGGCGTTTGTGACCGGAACGGATTTCGGCTCGCAACGCGGACCATTCATTTCGCCGGCGGCCTATCGCGACCTCTTCATGCCGTTCCATCGGCGTGTCACGGACCTCATTCACAGTCACAGTTGCTGGAAGACGTTCATCCATTCCTGCGGGTCGGTCTACGCGCTGATCCCCAGTTTCCTCGAAGCCGGCTTTGATATCCTCAATCCGGTGCAATGCTCCGCGGCGTGCATGGCGGCGCACGATCTGAAGCGGGAATTCGGCAAGCGCTTAGTTTTTTGGGGAGGTGGGGTGGACACGCAGAAAACGATGGCATTCGGCTCGGCGGGCGACGTCTATCGCGAAACGCGCGAACGCATTCAGGCCTTCGGCGCGGGCGGCGGGTTCGTCTTCAACGCGGTGCACAACATTCAAGCCACCACGCCGACGGAGAACATTCTGGCAATGTTCCGCGCGATCCGGGCTTGAAGAAGGTCTGGGAATTATCAACAATGCATTCGCGATTGTTGATACATCGATGAGTCTCTTCACCGCGCGGCGCACTCAGTTATCTCGGAGCGAATGGAATGACCCACGACTCAATGCGCATGGTCGAGGCGATCGGGCTTCTTCTCTGGACGACCGCATGGACGGCGGCCCAAGGCGCAGGGCCGGATTCCGCGGTGGAGACCCGGGGCGCCGTCATCGGGCTCGGCGGGTTGCAGTGCGCCGTGACCGACTATGGCGCCGCGGGCGATGGAACGACGGACGATAGCGCCGCGTTTCAGAGAGCGCTCGACGCCATCAACGCCGCCGGCAAGGGCGCGCTGCATATTCCGCCGGGCAGCTATCGCATCGGCGCGCGGGTGTCGGAAGAGCTGACGAGCGCCGGCCTGTCGATCATAGGGGAAGGGCAGGGCGTCTCGTGCCTTCTCGGCGACAATTCCGCGGGCGTATTGTGGCTTCATGACGAATGGTGCAAGTCGCAGATCACGATCCGGGATCTGTCAATTTACGCGGCGCGCCAGGGGGCGGGCACGGCGATCGAAGTCTCCTCCCCGGCTCGCGGGGTGCGGAATTACCGCACGTTCCTGATGGAGAACGTGGATATCCGGGGCGCCGGGCTTCCGACGCGAAACTACTTCGACTGCGGAATCAAGGCGATCGCGCAATGGCGTCCGCTGTTCCGCAACGTGATTTTCTCTGGCGTTCTCGATCCCTCCTTGAAACAGGATGGCGAAGAAGCCAAGGCCGATGACTCGCCCTTCTACAAGCCGGCGTGTGGGATTCAAGCCGATTGGTGCTACGCGCCGAGTTTTCAGCATTGTTACGTCTGGTCGGCGCACACGGGGTATCGGATTGTATCCGAGGGCGAACGGCCGCAAGGGCCGGAGGATTGCGCGTTCTATCGTAGCAACGCGGTCGGCTGCCGTATTGGAATCGATGTCGCGACGCCGGCCATCGAGCCGCAGCTAGTCCTCGAATCGTGCCACATCAACTGTCGCGACATCGGCGTGCGCCTGACGAATCGCAAGTTTTTTCAATTGACCGGAAACCTTTTTTATAGCCACGGCAATCCCAAGTATCCTTATACCGACGTGATGCTCATCAATTGCTATGCGGGCATTATCTCGGGAAATATCTTTCATTCGGTCGCGCGGGATAACTTACGGCCGGCGCCGCCATCGGGCCGGGTGAATCTTCACGCCGATGGCAAGTCCCGGGACATTCTCATCGCAGGCAATATGTTCAACGCCAAAGGGCAAGCGCTGGCCGTGGAGAATAGCGGCGCCAATGTTTCATTCAAGGGCAACCAATGCGCGAATCCGAATGTGACGATTCCAAGCGAGAGCGATTGAGGCCGGATCGTTTCTCGGAACACGAAGAGCGCCTCACGTCGGGGGTGATTATCCATGAAAATGAACGAAGCCCGTCCCGGACGCCCACGCCGGTATGATGTCGCGCCAACGCCCGGCTTCGCCAATCGCGACGCTGCGGTCTTGGTGGCGTCGTTGGACGAATTGTCCGAGCGGCTGTTTGACCTCATCCATGATCTGCCCCGCGAAGGGCTCGCCGCCGTGCCTGAGAGCCTGTCGAATTCCATCGCCTGGCTGACGCTTCACATGGCGGACGCCGAAGCGTGGTGGCTTGCGCGCATTCCGGGCGTCGCGGTTCCGGACGAATTGAAAGCCATCTTCCCGCGGCCCGGGCGCATTCCTTCCACGGAATTTGAGGCCTCAGAACTGGTCGGCATTTGCCGGCGCGTGCGCGAGGAGATCACAAAGCCGGCTCTTGCGCCGGTGGACGACCTGGATAGCCTGGTGGTCAATCATGAAACCGTCTCCAACGGCCGCATGCTGCTGATGCACCTGATTTGGCACTGGACCTACCACACGGGACAGGCGGGGCTGTTACGCCGCTGGGTCGGCGTGAAGTACCAGTGGCGATTCAAGTAACCTCTGTGCGACCGCGGAGCCGGGTTAGAGATGGAGTGGCGCCGACGATTGCCCTGCTCGCTTTTCTCGAAGGAACCGCCCAACCGAGGCGACTGTATCCACCCAGATCTCATCGCGGCGCTCGACAAGAAGTCGACACAGCGCATCCAGCGTTTGCAGTGAAAGCGTCTGGCGCTTGTCGGCGTCGGCTGTTTCGTGCGACATGAAGATCGCCCAAGCATTTCGCTGAATTGTGATATCGACCAGTTCGCGCAGGTAGTCGACCGAGGCCTGATCAACGTCGAAACTCGTCGCCTGGGCCAGGTCGCAGAAGTCGGGCCGGTTGGGGGTCTCATTGAAAGCGATTCGCCCGACGAGGAAACGGCGGGCGACCAGCGGGATATAACTCTTCAGGTGCTCGCCCCGCCCGACGAAGGTCTGGCCGCAGGGATAGGCGAACGTCTCCGGCGTCACTCGCAGCGTGGAGCGGATGGCCTCGTTCGCCTCGGTCAGATCCGCCTCCATGCGTTCGAGCGTGTAGTGTTCCAGCGCGCGCTCGGGGGTTATAAACGGGAAGTTGCCGCTGCACGGGTGGCGTAGCGTGTGATTGCCGATTTCATGCCCGGTCGCGACCGCCGCGCGCCAACCCTCCAGCCGCTTCTCGACGTTCTTCATACTTACATAGAACGTGGCCTTCACTCCGTAGCGGTTGAGAATTGAGATCCCCTCGTCGATTTGCGAAAGCCTGGCGTCGTCGAACGTCAGGCTCAGCGCGCCGCGGCGCCCGCCAGGCCAGTCAAACACGTTGGGAGTCGGTTGAGTGGACATGGGTTCTCCTTGTCTACGGATGGCATATTTGCTCTTCTAGGCCTGCGCAGCTCGGGGAGGACTATCAACGGAATCCTTTGGGCGTGCGTTAGGCGCTGCTAGGGCCGCGCGGAGGCGAGTTGGGCATTGTCATTCGCGGCCCCGCATGCTTCAATTCAATCATCATTGGCAAGGCGGTTCAAGGAAATGAATGTCAGAAGCGAGATCGCGGTCCAGAAGTTCCTGTCGGGATACAACTGCGCCCAATCGGTTCTCTATTCGTTCTGCGGCGATTTCGGCTTGGACAGGGAATTGGCCCTGAAGCTCGCCACCGGTCTGGGAGCGGGGATAGCCAGGCGGCAGGGCACATGCGGCGCGGTCACCGGGGGAATCCTCGTCATCGGCCTCAAACACGGGCGCGGCGAACGCGACGATAAGGCCGTCGCCGATGAAGCCTATGCGAAGGCGCAGGAGTTGATGGAGCGCTTCGAAGCGAAACACGGCTCCTGCATCTGCCTGCAATTGCTCGGCGGGTGCGACTTCAACGCGCCGGAGAGTCTGCGCTTTTTCTATGACAACGATCTCCTGAACAGGATTTGCAAGCCGTGCGTCGAAACGGTTGTTGGAATCCTCGAGGGGATCATCTGATCGGACGATCGCGATGTCGGCGAGTATGCAAGAGATTACGAGGAGGGGGCGCGGCCAACATGTCGCGATTGCCTGCCTCAGCCTTGTCCTTGTAGCGACGTTCGGCAGTTCTTGGGGTTGTCACGCCGTCAAGAAGGGGATCGGGAGGGGATATACTGACACGAAGCCCGCGGAGTTGCCTGTCGCCGGGGCCTCGGAGGAGGATGCCCGGGCTCTGATTTGGCGCGTGAACGACCTCGCCGTGGCGATGCGGGAAGGCCGATCGGCTTCGCCTTTGGAACTGACGGCGGACGACATCAACACGTTGATCGAGAATCATCCCCAGTGGTCGGCGCTCAAGGGAAAGGCGCATGTCGCCATCGAGGGGGAGAAGATCCGTGGAAATGTCAGTTTTCCTCTCACTCAGCTGGGCGTCATGCTCAAGGACCGCTGGTTGAACGCTTCCGCGGTCTTCCGAGTCGGGATGGAGGGGGGGCGGCTTTCGGTGTTCGCCGAGACGCTGACCGTCAGAGGCCAGCCGCTGCCGGAGAGTTTTATGAAGTCATTGCGCGCGAAGAACCTGGCCGACGGCGCGAATAAGAATCCAACTAGCGCCTCGATCCTTCAGAGATTGGAGTCGATCACCGTGCGCGACGGCCGCATTCGGATCGTTCCCAAGCAGGCCTTTTCATCGGCGCCGGCTTCTCCGGCCGAGCTCCCCGCGGAGGACGACGGGGGCGCGTCCTGACATGGGGCTCGAGGGGGGAATCGACCCTGCGGCGAATCGCCTTTGCGGATTACGGAGTCGATCAGACCCGCTCTAGCAGATCTGGATATCGTTCATCCGTGTCGCCGATTTTCTGCTTCACGGCGACGAGGCGCGCCTTCAGTTGTTCGCGGACTTCGGCGCAGATCGGATCTTCATAGAGGTTATGCAACTCGAGCGGATCGTTCTTCATGTCATATAATTCCCAGCCGGCGGGGGTGGGTTCGTCGATGGCGCCCCGCGCATCCAACGGCAGCCCATAATAGAAGATCAGCTTCCAGCGATCTGTGCGGATGCCATAGTGCGCCGGGTTCTCCAGGCGATGGGCGAAGTGCATCCAATACCGGAAGTAAACCTCCTGACGGCGGCCCGCGGCCGGGTCGCCGGCCAGCATCCCGCGGCAAGAGAAGCCTTGCATCGCTTCAGGAGTATCGACCCCGGCGTAGTCCAACAGGGTCGGGGCGATGTCGACGTTGGCCATCAGATCGTCGCGCACGGCTCCAGCCGCGATTTCTTTCGGATAGCGAACGAGGAACGGCGAACGCAGCCCCTCTTCATAGCTCCAGCGCTTGTCCTGATAGTCGTGCTCGCCGAGATACATGCCCTGATCGGAGGTGTAGATTACTAGCGTGTCGTCCAGGAGGCCCTGCCCCTCCAGTTCCTTGAGAAGAGCGGCGACGGAATCGTCGATGCCGGCCACGACGCGCAAGTAGTCCTTGAGATACTTCTGATACGCCGCGCGCCCTCTCGCCTCGAAGGTCATCGTCTCGGTCCCCACCAGCGGGCCGGTGACGTAGTGGGGCCGACAGAAGTCCACATACAAGCTGCGAGTCTTGTTGCGCGGCGTGACCGAGCCGCCGTAATCGCGCGAGGCGATGGAACGATGGCTCCTGTCCTCGAACAAGCTCACCGGCTCCGGAATGTCGATGCCGTCGAAGAGATGCGCGTGGCGCTCGTGGTAGTCCCAGTAATCATGGGGCGCCTTGTGATGGCACATCACGAAGAAGGGGCGCGCGCGGTCCCGTCGTCGCAGAAAATCCAAAGCCATGTCGGTTATAATATCAGTTACATAGCTCTTGTATTGAACGACGCCGCGGTCCTTCTCGTTAAACTCGGGATTGCGATAGGTCCCCTGCTCCCCAGAATTATAAAGGTACTTATACTCATCGAATCCCTCGGGCCGGCGGTGCAAGTGCCATTTCCCGAAGATGGCGTTTTGATAGCCTGCTTCTTGGAACGACACGGCGAGGTTGGGGCGATAGCCCGGGGTCCAGACGTCGTTCAGCGTGCGCACGCCGTTCACGTGGCCGTACTGGCCGCTCAGGATGTTGGCGCGCGCCGGGGTGCAGATGGCGTTGGTGCTGAAGAAATTGTTCAACCGGACGCCCTCGGCGCCAATGCGGTCGATGTTCGGCGTCTCGAAGACCCGCGCCAGAATCGACCCATAGGCGCTGACGGCGTTGGCCGCATGGTCGTCGGACATAATATATAAGATATTGGGTCTGCGTTGAGGCATGGCAAGAATCCTGGATGATAAGTGGCAATAAGCATCGAACCTATGAGTAGGGAGCGCCGGTCAGGCGGAATACCGGCGCTCAGGGGGTGTCGCGATCTGTTGCATTCCGCCTAAAGGCGGGACTCCATACAATACTATATTTGCGCTTCTTCAATAACGGAGCGGATTGCCTCGGTGGCCTTGTGGTCCTTGTAGAAGCGGATCATGGCCTTGTGCAGTCGCCGGGCCGCGGCCTTGTTCCTGGCGTACAGATTCTTCTCCGCCAGCGGATCGGCCTTGCGGTCGAAGAGCGCAGGCTTGCGCTCCTCGCCGTAGGGCTGGAAAAGCCACTGGGTGTCGAAGAGCGAGGCGTTGATGGGCCAACGGCTGGTCAGCGCGAAGGGCCTCGGGCCGCGCGACGCTTTGCCCAGGATCGCCGGCGCCAGCGAGATGCCCTGCAAGTCGTCGGGCCGTTTGGCCTTGGCGAAGTCCAACAGCGTAGCGGTAAGGTCCACGGGCTGCGCGAAACCTTTGAGGTGGCGGCCGCCTTTGGCCTTGGGGTGATAGACGGCTAGCGGAATCTTAGCGACTTCCTCATACGTCGGCCAGTGGCGCGGATCCTTGTCGAAATGGTTGTCCTTGCCTGTGCGATTGTGCTCGCCGATGTAGATGCCGTGATCGCTGGTGAAGACAATTATGGTATTGCCCATGATCCCGAGGTCTTCGATCTTCTGGAGGACGTGGCCGATCCATTTGTCCACGAGCGAGGCCTCGGCTTTGTAGTTGGCGTGTAAGTTGAACAGCTCGCGCTTGGTGAACACGTCGGCCGGGCCGTAGCTCGGGTGAATCATGGGCGCGCCCTTATAGTCCGGGTCGAAGCGCTTGGCGAGATAGTCGGGGACGTTCCACGGCTCATGGGGATCGAAGAACTCGACCCATAGGAAGAACGGGCCGTCGGCGTAATTCCACTCCAGCCATTTGCTGGCGGCGCGGGCGGTCTGCGCCGGCAACATCTCCTCTTCCCATTGATAGCGCGAGTGCATCCACTGGCACAAGACGCTTAGGTTATATCCCGGGATCGGGTATGTATTGCGGGTCTTTTCCTCCGGCTGCCTCTTCTCGGGCGGCGGGAAGACGGCGTTGCCGACGCAGAAATTGCGGTCCTCCTCGTTGTTGCGAATCCATTCGGCGAACTGGAAGCCGCGCTGGTAATAATTGCCCTTCGCCATGAGGTGCGGCGTGTTGCTGATCAACTGCGTGCGACAGCCCGCCTGGCTCATCAATAGCGCCAGCGTGGGGACCTCGCGATCCAGCGGCGCCCACTCGCCTTCCATGCAGCGGAACTTGCCGGTGAAGAGGTCGGTGCGGTTCGGCAGGGTCGGGATGCTGCCGGAGAAGGCGTCGTCGAACATAACACATTTCTTGGCGAAGCGTTCAAGGAACGGCGTATATAGTTGGGAATGGGGACAGATCCCGGAGAGATGGTCCCAGCGGAATGTATCCGCGACAATAACGACGAAATTCATCATGCGTAATCCTGCCTTTTCTTTAATGTCGCCAGGACGACACCGCAGCCTCTAGGTCATATAGTCGTTCGACAACGACTACGACGGTTGCGCTACGAGCTCAGAACTCCATCTCGGCCACGCGGACGATGAGGTTCGTTCCGTAGGGGTGGCCGGTGCAATGAATCGTCACATGGCCCTGCGCGGCGTCCTGCTCAAAGGCCAGCGGTTCGTCATTGTTCAGCCAGCGAATCGAACGAACCGGCTTCTGCAGGCCGCGAATGGAGCGCGGGCCGGCGCCGCGCTGTTGGCCGACGACGTTGGCGTCGCCGGCGACTCCCGCGCGGTGGACGAAGAAATACCACCGCCCATCGTTCTCGGCGACGAAGTCCGGCGCGTCGCACTGGACCTCTGCCACCGGCTTGGCGCCATAGAGGGCCTTTTCATACAAGTGAGTCCAGACGCCGACGCTGCGCAGGGTGGCGGCGTCGAGTTCGGGAATGGCCCCCGAGCCCGTCGGGCCGACGTTGAGAATGTAGGTGGCGCCCATGCCGAGGCAGCGGGCCAGCGTCTCGATGATCTCCCGCGGCGGCTTGTAGTTCAGGTCCAGCCGGCCGAAGCCCCAGTGGTTGTTGATGGTCTGGCTCATGGTGGAGGCCAGGTATTTCGGCGCGCCGCGGCGGTCGAGCGGCTGGATGCCGTGCTGCTCGAAATTGGCGACGTCCAATTCCGGGTGCGTGATCTGGCCGACGCGTCCCATTCCCGGGTTGTTAATGATGATCGTGTCGGGCTGATGCTTGCGAATGATGCCGTAAAGGCGGCTTTCCTTCCAATTCGCGTCCCAGCGCGACCAGTTGCCGTCGAAACGGAAGCCGCCGACGGGGCCGTAGTGCTTGCAGAGGACCTCAATCGAGGCGTGAAAGTAATCGAGATACTCGTTGAACTTCGACTCGTCGCATTTGGCCGAATCCCACTGCCAGTCCAGCGTCGTGTGATAGAAGAACGGCGGCATGCCCTCGGCGCGGCAGCCGTCGACGAATTCCGCGACCAGATCGCGCCCGGCGGCCGAATGCGGCGCGTCGAAGGTCGACAGGCCGCGCGTGTCGTAGAGCGAAAAGCCGTCATGGTGCCGCGTCGTCAGGGTGACATATTTCATCCCGGCGTCCTTGGCCAGCCGGGAGATGGCGCGCGGGTCGAACTCCTTCGCCGTGAACCGGTCCCTTAGGGGGTTGTATTCCTGGGGTGGAATCTGCTTGCGGTGCATGATCCATTCGCCCTCGCCCAGCAACGAATACAAGCCCCAGTGCATTTGCATGCCGAAGAGCATCTTCTCATAGGCGGCGACGCGCGGTTCAGGTTTCGGCGTTTCGGGCATTGGTCGCACGGCCTTTCCGTCACAGAGTGGTCATGACTTGCGAGCAGGTCTCGCCGGCCCGTCGGCTGCGCTCGGAAACCGCGTCCAGGCGGAAGTCCGGGTTCCCCCTGCGCTTCGAGGCGGCCTCGCGGTTCGGCTTCGCTCGCCAGAGCGCAAAGCCGGCCTACCCAACGCAACCGCGGGATCATCCCGAACCCGCCGGGTCAGCGTAAAGAGGAATCTTCCGGTTTGATCTCTTGCAAGCCTTTGGCCATCTACCGCGGAAGCGCGAAGGACGCCGCCCTCGGCGAGGGCGGCCCGTGCCTCGAGTTCCGGATGCCTCAAACGACTGGCGGCTCCACGTCGCCTCTCCGAGCAACGCCGCCCTCGGCGAGGGCGGCGTCCTTCGCGTCCCGTCGGTGCGGCAGGCGCCGGCTGGAATGCCCGCGCCGCTATGCGCTGGTTGGCGGTCCGCCGCCTTCCAGGCACTCGCGCATTCGGGACATCAAGGCGCTCAGCTGGTACGGCTTCTGGAGGAAGCCCATCAGACCCCGGCCCATGAAGCGTTGCGTGACTTCCTCCTCGTTATAGCCGCTGGTCATGATCACCTTGACATCCTGTCGGATTCGGCGCAACGCGCGGAATGTCGCGTCGCCGTCCAGGTGAGGCATGGTCAAATCCAGCATGACGCACACGATGTCATCCCGGCGCGCGGCGTAGACCTGAAGCGCCTCGCGGCCATCGGACGCGGTCAGGACGTCGAACCCCAGGCGTTCCAGCATCTTCTTGCCCAGAGCGCGCACGGTCTCCTCGTCGTCGACGAGCAGGATGGTCCCGCTGCCCCTCCAGGCCGTGCGGCGTTCGGTTTGCTTCTCCAGTCTTTCCGCCGGACTCGTGGCGGCGGGGAAGAGGACTTTGAACGTCGTGCCTTTGCCTGGCTCGCTATAGACTTTGATGGCGCCCCGATGGCCGCGCACGATCCCGAGCACGGCGGCCAGCCCCAGCCCGCGGCCCGGGAACTTGGTGGTGAAGAACGGGTCGAAGATGCGGGCCTGAATCTGCTTGTCGATGCCGCAGCCGGTGTCCCTCACTCCCAGATACACGTACAA
>JAPLSS010000952.1 GCA_026398515.1 Candidatus Sumerlaeota bacterium
GAAAACCGCACGCACGGTTCGATGAGGGGGCGCAGGAAACGGGATGCAGGGTCCGACGGCTCTTTGCCACGCCACCGGAAACGGTCGACACACCGGAAGCCGCTGACCTAAACACACCCGCGCCTGCGCTCTACTCTACCTGCCATTTCTGCAATCTCCGCCGCGGATTCATCGCGTATCTTGACGGAATCCTGACAATGATGGACTATGTAGGAAGCGGCATGAGCGACGAGGGCCATTCGAAATGCTCGAAGCGGAAGACCAACGCATTCTCCAGGAGTTTGCCTCGCGCGTTCGTGATCGTTTCCCCGATGCGCGAATCTGGGCCTTCGGCTCGCGCGCGAGAGGCCAGGCGACGAAGGAATCCGATTTTGACGTCTGCCTGGTTCTGAGAGCGAAGGACTGGAACATGGAAAGCCAAATCCTGCGAACGGCTTGGGAAGTTGGCTTCGAGCGCGAGCGCGTCTTCAACGTCCTGGTCTTCTCCCGTGAGGAATTCGAAGACGGCCCAGTCTCCGTGAGTGGCATTGTTGGCAACATCCTGCGAGAAGGAATCGCCGCGTGAGCCACGACTTACGGGAAGACCTGATCCGGTATCGGCTTGAGCAAGCGGATGGGGCGATCCAAGCCGCGGAGGCGCTATTTCCCTTGGGCTTGTATCGTGAGACGATTAGCCGAAGTTACTACGCAATGTTTTATGCGGTGCTCGCGCTTTTGTCCCGCCGAGACCGGGAAACCTCCAAGCACAGCGGCGCCCTCGCATTCTTCGATTTGGAGTTCATCAAGCCGGGCACGTTCGATAAGAGGTTCTCCGAGTGGCTGCACGAGGCTTTCAATCTCAGGATCCGGTCCGATTACGTCCCGCTGTTTGAGGCGACGGCGGAGATGGCTTCGAACTCTGTCGATCGCGCCAGACAATTCGTGTCCGTAGTAAGGTCTCACCTGCGCGCGGGTTTCGGGGAACGATAGAGGTGGCGAATTAGAGGGACACCCTGTTCAATTCCAGAAATTCCCGCCCGAGCGTATGAGACGCGCAGCCAGAGACTCCGCGACCAGGAGCGGGCGGCGCGCGGCGCAGGCCAGCCGAATCGCCGCAAACCCGTCCAGCGCGATCGCCTCGCGCCGCTCGCCGCTGCGGAGAATCACGGCGCCTTCCACCCGCGTGTGCCCGCCTTTCAGGAGCGCCGCCGCTTCCACTTGGACCCCCGCGGCCTCCAGCAAGGCCATGACGGCCTGCGACGCCGTCGGGCGGGGATAGAGAGTCGTAAGGGTACCCTTGTCGAACAACACGCGATCCTCTCTCGTCAATCGCATCGCCGCATCGCCGCCGCGCCCCATTTCGAGATGAAGCCATGGCTCCTTCTTCTTCGCCTCGGGTCGCGAGAGTCTCTTGGCCTGCAGCAGTTTCCCGCATCCGAGCCACTGCTCCATCTCGTTGCGCCATGCCTGATTGCGGCGAATCAAGTCAACCGAGTCGGGGAATACGAATCTCCTGGGCTTGTTTCGCATCATGCCTACGATCAAGTGGCGCGTCTGGGCGATGAAATACGTGTCGGCGCGGGTAAGGCGGGGCTTGCCGAACAGACGCTCAAACCGCGGGTTGCTCCACAAGTCGGCGAAATTGCCCGTCTCGACGACGGAGGATCGAAACAGACGTTCAGTCCAACCCTCGCTCGCGGCGTCGTTTGGATTCCCGCCGGATTGGTGAAGCGCTGTGAGCAGGGCAAGCGCCTGACTCTTCTTGCCGGACAGCGCGTAGGCTGTGGCAAGATCGAAGGCGATGGCGCCGTCGGCGGGACGAAGGCGATGCGCCGTTTCCAGCGGCGCAATGGCAGCAGATGGATCGTCCAAGTCGAAGTGCAGATACCCCGCGCCCAGAAGGCCGCAGGCGACGCCCTCGATCTCGCCGCCGCGATGGCCCTCCGCCCATTTCTCCAATTGAGCGAGTTTGTCAGGATCTTTCTTGAACGATAGTCGCGAGACGCGGGTCATCAGCGACCAGTGAAAATGGCGGCGGGCTTCCTTGGATGCAGGGTCTTTATCGAGCCTTTTCAGCACCGTTTCCATAGGCGGGTACGACAGTCGGCGCCGCCTCCCCTTGAGCACCGACTCCCAAGCCTCGGCGGGGCGCCCTTCGTATCGCTTCATCTCCCGGCGGGACGCCACTTCAGGATCGACGTAGACGGGCGCGCCGGCGCGCACCGCCATGGCCAGCGCGTCGCTCAAGCGGGTTTTCGCCTCGGCGGTTTGTCTCCCTTTTCGCAGGTGGACGCGCGCGAAGAGGCCATGGTCGTACAGCTCATCCAGGGCAACCTCAGCGATTCTCCACCCGAACCGCTTCAGCGTGCGGTAGAGGGCGGTGTGCAGGTCCAGGGCGTCGAGAGAACCCTTGCCCTCCATCCAGGGCGAAATAGCCGCCGCTTCGCCGCGCCCGAGGGAAAGCTGAACCGAACGCTTCTCCATATCCGTGAGCATCAACCCGGAAGAGGATCCTGAGTGTTCCTTTCCCACGAACACCCGCATCTGCGCGATGCGCCGCATCACGTGTTTGGCGAAGGCGGCGCCCGGTTTGGATTGCTTCAACGTCTTCTCTGCCATGTCGCTCATCCTTTCCCTCAGCCGGTTGCGGGCTGAGCGCAGGCGATTCTTGACCGTCATGACCGGCACGTTGAGAAACTCGCTGACCTCGTTTTGCGTGTAGCCGTTAATATAGAAGAGCGCTGTCGCCTCCCGCTCCGCGTCCGGCAGCGCCCCAATGGCTTCGAGCACCCTGTCCCGGATCTCGTTCGACTGGGCCGCCTGGCTCGGATCGGGCGCGGGGGAGGGAAGGTCGCCCGCGCTTTCCAGCGGCACGGCGCGCAGGCGCGCGCGCCGCGTCACCCGGTCGCAATGCTTAAAAACGATGCGCCGCAGCCAGCCGGGAAACGCCGCCGGTTCGCGCAGCGCCGCCAGCTGATGATACGCGTCGATAAAGGCCTCCTGCGCGGCGTCTTCGGCCAAGTCCAGGTCGCGCAGGATCGAAAACGCGTATCCCACGGCCATGTCCTGATACCGTCGGACGATCAGGCCGTACGCCTCCACGTCGCCGCCCCGAGAGCGAAGAACCAGCGTCTTGGCGTCATCCATGGCGGCATCCTTTCCCACTCGGGTCCGCATGAGATTCCGCCGGTCTCTACCAGCAAGACCCACATTTCCGCAAGAAGGTGTAACGGGAAAAAGAGAGTCGCGGTTTCCGGTGTTCAAATCTCCCGCGGGGCGCAGCGGCGATCCCTCTGAAGAAGACGAGCGCCCGGAAGCAATTGTTTCCGTTCGCCATGCATGGACGCGAGATGGAATCCCCGCATCTCAAGTTGAGTTTCGACGCCAGATAACATCCCCTCTCCACAAGCGGGGGAGTCATCAAAGGAATTGTTCATTGCGCCAGAGGAAGGCTTTCCCCGTGAAGCCGCCCGGCTCCACGACCACATCGGTCCGTTGAATGCTGGCCTGGCCCGGCCAGCCGTAGAATATCAGATCGTTCGGCAGGATTCCGCCCTCGGTGGTTTCCACGAATCGAGGATTGTTGTATAAGCAGTCCGGTTCGGGAACGATGCGCCGGACAAATGCCCAGTCCGGCCCTTCGCCATTCATGCGCCATTCCTCGATTTCTCCGCCGCCATAGGAAAGCGTCTCCCCGTCGACCGCGCCGACGACCAGGAACGCGCGCAGGGTTCCTTGCGGGTCGCGCGTGACGCAACTACCCGCCCAGGTGTGATTTGTTTCAACCACTGGCGCGCGTTCCCATTGGCCGTTCTGGCGCCGAACGCAGTGGAACCGGCAGCGCCAGGGCGATTCCTCGGAGACCGGCAAAATCATCGCCGGCGATTCGTCGCGCTCGATATGAATGGAGGGCATGTTCGTCAGTCGATGCCCCGTGTCCCATGCCTTGCATCGTTCCGCCTGTTCGCGGTTGACCGGCGGTGTCATCTCCTGTCCATCCGCGTTGGTCAGTTTTCCCGTCAGCGTGTCCAGGCGCAGGTAATATAAGTGGTAACGGCAGATCGACCCGCGCATCCCGCCATAGAGCGGATTGCGCGCGCGGCTCTCGTCCCAGTAGACGAAACCGATATGGAGCGTTCGGCCGTCGCGGCCGGGCTGAATGCTGTGGTAGGCGCCCGCCCAGACATCCGACCCGATCGTCGGCGCCTGGTCGAAATCCTCGATCGGCCCGGCGGGCGCCGACCACGTGGCGCCGCCGTCCTGCGAGGTTTGATACGTCCAATACCCCATGTGGCCGAAGACGCGATAGTAGAGAAGGGCGCGATCCTCCCCGAACTTGACCAGGCGGGGATACGTCATGTGCGTCGCGATCTCCGGCCCCTCTTCCCACTCGTCCGTCGAACGCGGGCGCTTCGAGACCACGTGCTTCGACTCATGCGGCCGGCCGTGACAATGGAACAAGACGTGAATGCGCTTGTGAGAATCCAGCCACAGGATGGGGCCATAATGGTGATCGTAGCGCGACACGTCGCCCACGACCACGGGCGGCGACCACTGGCGCGCGCGTTGGTCGTAGACGATGACGTGGGGGAGCGCCTTGCCGCCGGCGGGATTGGCTTGATAGGCGACGTAGATCTTGTCCTCATGGGCCACGGCGATCGGCCCCATGCGAACATCATAGATCATCTTCTCGCTTCCATGCCGCGCAAACGCCGTCATTGACGCCCTCCGGAACTCTCCCCTCATCGCGTGCGCCTTCTATAGGCGAGGCGTTCCTTGATGTACAACTCGAAGATGGTTCTGATTGACGAAATATGCCATGTCAAAGGGTATATACATAGCGACATAATTCCTACGAATTGCTATATGCATAATTGCCTATAAGCGCCGGCGATTTCGCGCATCGCATTCAGCAGGAATTGCGCCGCTTCAAATCAAGGCGCTTTGACATCAAGCCGCAGTCGGCAATCAAATCCGCCGCAACAACCGGCCGATGCCTTCGAGCGCCTTCTCGATGGCCTCGAAGGAGGCGGCGTAGGCGCAGCGGACGTGGCCTTCGCCGCAGGGGCCGAAGGCGTTGCCGGGAACGATCGCCACCTTCT
This sequence comes from Candidatus Sumerlaeota bacterium, assembly GCA_026398515.1. Classification (GTDB taxonomy): domain Bacteria; phylum Sumerlaeota; class Sumerlaeia; order JAPLSS01; family JAPLSS01; genus JAPLSS01. The sequence continues at coordinate 5,082 of JAPLSS010000952.1, forward strand.
CTTCCTTCACCAGTCGCTTGCAGAACTCCACGCTGGAGAGGCCCGTCTTCTTGATGGAGGGAAACGCATAGAACGCGCCGGCGGGCATGTGGCACTCCAGCCCGAGCGAATTCAGCCCATCGACGATGATGCGGCGGCGCTGGTTGTAAGTGTCGATCATCTCGCGCATGTCCTTGTCGCCGTGGCGCAAGGCCTCGATCGCCGCGTATTGCGCCATGATCGGGCAACTCAGCATCGAATACTGGTGGATCTTGCACGCCGCGGCGATCAGGTCCGGCGGCCCGGCCAGGTAGCCCGCGCGCCAGCCGGTCATCGCCCATGCCTTCGAGAACCCGCTCAAGAGCACGCACTGCTTCCTCACGCCGGGGACCGAGGCGAACGCCACATGCTCGCCGTCGTAAGTCAGCTCCGCGTACACCTCGTCGCTCAGAACAATGATGTCCTCGCGCTTGGCGATGGCGGCGATGGCTTCGATGGCCGCGCGGTCGAGCGTCGCGCCCGTCGGGTTGCACGGGTAATTGAGCACGATGGCCTTCGTGCGCTCGGTCACCAGCGCCGCGACCGCCGCGGGCCGGATGCGGAACCCGTCCTTCGCGGCGGTCTCCAGAATGACCGGCTTGGCGCCGGCGAGCATCGCCATCGGCGCGTAGGCCACGT
>JAPLSS010000284.1 GCA_026398515.1 Candidatus Sumerlaeota bacterium
GCGGCTTCTTCAAGCGCGAAGGCCGCCCGGGCGACCAGGAGACGCTGCGGGCGCGGCTGATCGACCGCGCGGTGCGCCCCCTGTTTCCCGAAGGCTACATGAACGAGGTCCAGATTTATGTCGTCGTCCTGTCCATGGACCAGGAGAACGCCGCGGAGACCGCGGCGCTGACGGCGGCGGCGACGGCGCTCAACATCTCGCCGATTCCCTTTTTTGCCCCGGTGGCCGCCGTGCGCGTCGGCGAGATCGACGGGCAGCTCGTGCTGAATCCCGGCTATTCGCAGATGGACGCGAGCAAGCTCGATCTGGTGGTCGCCGGCACCAAGGCGGCGATCAACATGGTCGAAGCCGGCGCGCAAGAGGTCAGCGAAGCGCGCATGGTCGAGGCCCTGCTGTTCGCCCATGAGGCGATCAAGAAGGCCATCGACGGCGAGGAGCAGTTGATCGCGCGCTGCCAGCGCCCGGGCAAGAAGGCCTTCGTGGCGCCCGAAATCGACAAGGAGCTCATGGCCGAGGTCGAGCGCCTGGCCACCCCGCGCCTGCCGGAATTGACCACGATTCCGAGCAAGTTGGAGCGCGAACATAAGGTCAGCCAGATCAACCGCGATATCTGGGAGGCGTTGCAGGAACGCTTTCCCGAGAAGAAACGCGACGCCTCCGAGTGCTTCCACCTGGTGTGCAAAAACTTCGTGCGCTCGCACATCCTGCAATTGGGGGTGCGGGCCGACGGGCGGCGCGCCACCGAGATCCGCAAGATCACCGGCGAGGTCAGCGTCTTGCCGAAAACGCACGGCTCGGCGCTGTTCACCCGCGGCGAGACCCAGGCGCTGGCCGTGATCACGCTGGGCACCGTCGGCGACCAGCAGAAACTGGACAATATCCTCGGCGTCAGCCACAAGCGCTTCATGCTCCACTACAACTTCCCGAACTTCTCCGTCGGCGAAACCGGCCGCATCTCCGGCCCCGGTCGGCGCGAGATCGGCCACGGGATGCTGGCCGAGCGGGCGTTGGCGCCGGTCATCCCTGCCCCCGAGAAGTTCCCTTACACCATTCGCGTGGTCTCCGAGATCCTGGAAAGCAACGGCTCCTCGTCCATGGCCTCGGTCTGCGGCGGGACGCTGGCGCTGATGGATGCCGGGGTGCCGATCGTCAAGCCGGTCGCGGGCATCGCCATGGGCCTGATCAAGGAAGGCGACCAGATCGTCGTGCTGAGCGACATCCTGGGGCTGGAAGACCACCTCGGCGACATGGACTTCAAGGTCACGGGGACGGCCGACGGCATCACCGCGCTGCAGATGGACATCAAGATCGACGGCGTCACTCCGCAGTTGCTTGAGAACGCGCTGGCCCAGGCGCGCGAAGGCCGTCATTTCGTCCTCAGCAAGATGCGCGAGATCCTCCCCGAGCCGCGGCCCGACCTGGCGCCGCACGCGCCGCGAATCGAAGTCCTGATGATCGACAAGGAAAAGATCAAGGACGTCATCGGCCCCGGCGGCAAAGTCATCCGCGGCATCATCGAGGCCACCGACACGAAGATCGACATCGAGGACGACGGCACGTGCTACGTGGCGGCGACCGATGGCGATTCGATGCGCCGCGCCATCGAGATGATCAAGCAGATCACCGCCGACGTCGAGATCGGCCAGACCTACACGGGCAAGGTCGTGCGCATCGCCGACTTCGGCGCTTTCGTCGAGATCCTGCCCAACAAAGACGGCATGGTGCACGTGTCCGAGCTCGACACCGAACGCGTGGAGAAGGTGACGGACGTCTGCCGCGAAGGCGACCTGTTGACGGTCAAAGTCATCAATATCGACGACCAGGGCCGCGTGCGCTTGAGCCGCAAAGCCGTCCTGATGGAAGAGCGCGGCGAGGAATACAAGAAGCCCGACGAGCCTTCGCGCCGGGGCGGCGGCGGCCGGTCCGGCGGCGGCGATCGCGACCGCCGAGGCCCGCGGCGTCCTGACGGCGGCGGGCGTTCGGATCGCGGGGATCGCGGCGACCGCGGCGACCGCGGAGGCCAGAGCAGCCGTGGCCCCCGCCGCGACGATTGAGGAAGGATCAAGGACGAAGGACTAGGCACGAAGGATCAAGGATTAGGGACGAAGGACTAGAAGGCGACAAGACCAGGGACCCGGGGTTAGATACATGGGAACGCCTCGGGGGCGGTTCTTTCGTCCTTCGTCCCTGGGATTCTCTACGACATACGATGATCAAATACACCCTGCCCAACGGCGTCCGGCTTTTGACGGAAGCCATCGACCACGTGCGCAGCGCGTCGGTCGGCCTGTGGTTCGAAACCGGAAGCCGCCACGAGCCGCTGGCGCTGGCCGGCGTCACCCACTTCATCGAACACATGCTCTTCAA
>JAPLSS010000646.1 GCA_026398515.1 Candidatus Sumerlaeota bacterium
ATCTGGTTCGGCGGCGATTCGCCCAACAGCGACAACCTGCTGCTGCTCAACGGCCCGCTCCTGCCGTTCGTGGCCAACTTCACCTGCGACACCGGCTCGATCGACTACCCCAAGCCGAGTTGGAACGTCTGCATCGCCGAGGACATGATGCGCGCGCCCAACGGCGGCGCCCGCGGGCTGTACGTGCCTTCCGGGCCGGGGCAGACGTATGAACACCAGCAGCTGGCCGCCGAGTTGTCCCAGGCCCTCTTCCACGATCGCATGGAGCGGCAGGGCGACGCGATGGCCCTCTTGTCCGCGCGGTTCCTCACGCGGCATCCCTCCGAGCGCGACAGCAACGACCAACGCCTGTTCCGCTACATCCAGATGTACGAATTGCTCGGCGATCCGACGACGCCGTTCCCGCAGCCGCGGGGCGCGTGCCGGCTGTCGGTCGATCCGCCGGCCGTCGAGGCGGGCCGGGTCTCGGTGCGCGCGAGCATCGCCGAGGCGCCGTTCGACGCGGGGAAGGCGGTCTTCCGCCTGGAGGACCCCGACGGGAAGTCTTTTGGAGGCGAAACCGACGAGCAGCGATTCGACGCGCAAACCGGTTCGTTTACGTTGCGCCTGCCGCCCCGCCCGACGCCCGGCCTCTGGACCGTCAAGGCCTATCTGTGGAACGACGAGCGGCGGGTCGACGCCGCCGGCGCGGTGGAATTCCCGCTGGACTCGCGGTGCGCCGAGATCCGCGATTTCCACATCGAACCCGGCGCCCCGCCGCGACTAAGCTTGCGGGTGGCGAACGACTCGTTGCTGCCGATCGACGCGCTGCGGTTTGAGATTCGCGAGACCGAGGGATCGAAGATCGCCGTCATCGCGGCGGATTCCTTGCGGCTGCAGCCGAAGGAAGAGAAGACGTGGGAGAAGGACTGGCCGACGTCGTTCGGCCTGCATCCGCTCTCCGCGCGTCTGATCGATCCCGGCCGTTCGCTCCGCCCCGAACAGACGCTGGCCACGCGCAAGGAGATCGTCTGGGCCAACCCCGATCCGAACGGTCCGCTTCGCTTCGCCTTGTCGAACAACGCCCTGACCCGCGCGTTCCGGCGCCTCGGCTCGGTCGCGGAGTTGGAAGTCCAGGCCACGGCGTATCTGGCCAGCGGGTGGTTCGCAGGCGCGGTGGAGGTGGGCGCGGGGCTGAGCGGCGACGTGGAAACCTCCACGACCGTTCGTTTTGCCGGCGGCCAGGCCTCGTCGTCCGCGCCGGCGATCCTGGTCCTGCGCGCGCCGGCGGCGGACTTGCCCAAGCCGTTCTTCGTCGAAGTGGACCCGGGGCGGAAGATCCCGGGGCGCGACCCGGCGCGCGTCCGGGCGTTCTCGTCCATCGACTTCAGTCTGTTGCCGGACCTGGCGTTCGACGTATCGCGGGGCGGCGGAGTGGCCATCGACCCGGAGAAGCCTTCGGACGGCCACACGATCTTCTTCCGTGTGCCCATTGAAAACAAAGGCGCCGGGCCGGCGGGCGAGTTCCAGGTCGCGGCGTACGACGGCGACCCCACCTCCGGCACGCGCGAGCTGGCCAACCGCGCCGGCCCGACGTATTGGTCGATCCCCGGACTGGCGGCGGGCGCGCGGACGGAGGCGCTGCTGCGCTGGGACCCGGACAAGAACGCCGGCGACCACAAGATCTACTTCAAGATCGACACGCTGAACCACGTGCTGGAAAGCAACAAAAACAACAACCTGAGCCGCGTCTTGTTGCACGTGCGCACGCTGGCCCGGCTGGAGACTCCGCGCCTGGAGGTGGACGCGAGCGGATGGGCAAGGCGGCAATTGCGCATCAACGCCTCCGTCCACAATGCGGGCGAGTCCGAGGCGCGCAACGTCGTCTTCGCGTTTTTCGGCTCGTTGGAGCCGACGCCGGCGAGCAAGCTGGGCGAGATTCTCGTGCACCACGTCAGCCCCGGCGAGACGCACGCCGAATCGTATGTATGGGACGTTCCCCCTTCGTTCATCGCGGAGGGGCGCAAGCAGGATTTTTCGGCGCAGATCTACCTCAAAGGCTCCCTGCAGCGCATTTCGGTGTTCCGCTCGTCGTATTTCCCGAAATCGACTCCGGGCCGATAGCCGATCGCCGATCGCCAATCGCCCGTGGAAAGAACGGTTCTGGTTCTTGACTTCTGGTTTCTCGTTTCGGTAGGAAAGAAAACGCCGCCGCGTCGTCGGGGGGGGCGCTGGCGCCGGGCCCCAGGCTCC
>JAPLSS010000326.1 GCA_026398515.1 Candidatus Sumerlaeota bacterium
GAATCGGCCCCGGCAACGGAAGCGGCTCCAGCCAGGGCTGAATCCAGAGATAGCGAATCGCCGCGTACAACAGAAGCGGGATCGCGAACGGCAGGAGAGACCGCCAACCCAAGCCGCTTTCCTTGCGCCGGAACAGGAGGACCGCCGCCAGAATCCCCGGCGCCAGGATCGCGGTCTCTTTGCTCAGCAACGCGGCCGCGAACAGGATTCCCCCCAGCCAGGGCTTTCGCCGCAGAACCGCCAGGACCGCTCCCACGCCGAAGAGGAAGCCGATGAGCTCCTGCTGAGCGGAGGGCCACGCCACTCCCAGGAACCACGCCGGTCGGCTGGCGAATAGGACCGCGGCACACTGGGCCGCCAACACGCCTTGTTTCGCGCACGGGCCGACGGTCAGCCCCCACATCTCCCGCTCGAGCCAATAGGCCGCCGCCACGCACAGGCAGAACAACGCGAAACTGACCGCGTGCCCGACGAGCGGCCGGGATTCGCCGGGCCACGCCTGCCAGGCCATCGTTTCGGCGAGCCAGATGTTCTGGGTCAGCGGGCGCCAATACGACTGGCGGGCGCGCGGCGCCCAAAGGCGCATCGGACACCGCGAAACGCCGGGCTGCCGGGGATCGTCGGGGCGAAATAGGGCGGCGGGGGCGGCAAAAAGGAAATCGTCCTGCAACAGCGGCATGTCGAAAACGGGCAGCCACACCGCCGCCGCCAGAGCCAGCAACGCAAAGGCGCTCCAAACCTGCGTCCGGCGTTCCGACGCAACCGATGCGAACTCGCTCCGATCCATGCCGCCGCGTCTCTTCCGAAGCCGGGCGTATGGAGTTCCGCCTTCAGGCGGAACGCTCCAAGCCCAGCTGACTTGCGCAACCGCCTATTCCGCCTAAAGGCGGGACTCCATACTCCCCATCCCAGCCAATCGAAAATCACAAATCCAAAATCGAAAATCCCCCATCACCCTCCGGCCCATTTTCTCAGGCGCGCGAGTTCCGCGCCCCAGGAATCGGCGTCCAGCCGAATGGCAAGGAACGCCGCGTACAGCTTGTCCACCAGGGCGAACAGCCGTTCCACCGCCTCCATCCGAAGCGAGACGTTTTCGTCGAACGGCAGGCCCTTCGGCGCCGGGACGCGAATGGCGGAAAAGTCGAACGTCTCGCCGCGCAGCGTGAACGCCCATTCCATCTCGCCCTGGGTCAGATGGAGCTTGGCGCGCTTGACGATCTTGCCTTCGAGGAGCGCGGCGCGCGCCTCGGCCGAAGCGCCGGGGGCCGCGCCGCGCAGCGTCTGGGCCGTGGCCTCGCCGTACTCGGCCTCCAGCGCCATCGTGTTCTCGAAGGCGACGTCGACGGAATCCTCGCCTTCCAGTTCGATGGGCGCCTGATCGCATTCCGTCCGCAGCCACAGCCACGTCAGGAATTCGGCGCCGAGGAAGGCTTTCTGTTCGATCCGCTCTAGAAGTCCCACGGGTGTTGCTCGCTTTCGGCGCAGTTCGCGGCGCCGCACAAGGACTCATTCCCCTTCGGCCATCGCGACGCGCTCGCCCTTGGGCGAGAAGATGGCCGGCAGGGCCTCCTCCAATTCGCCCTCAAGGCTCAGCTTCTTTGCCGCGGCCGCGGCGCGCGTGTACGGCAGGAGCGGCTCGATGGCCAGATCAAAGGTTTCGGTGAACAGCTCCTGGAATTGCAGGCAGGCCTTCTCGCCCGTGGCGGTGAAGACCGTCAGGCCCGTCTTCAGATTCCACGCCATTTCCTGGAACGCGGTCGACGGCGTCTGCGTCTTGGCCATCTCCAACTGCACCTTCTCTTCCAGGATGCGCTTCTCGTCGCGTCCGAGGCGCTCGCGGCGCGTCTCCTTGCCCACGCGGACGATTTCCTCCGCCAGGCGGGCTTTGTAGAGCCGGCTGTTCAGCGAAATCGAATCGAGGCGGATGACCAGCACGAGCCGTTCGCCGACGATGACCTCGTCGAGATCGAACTTCGTCTCCAGAATGCGCCGCGGATTGACCCACCCATACGAGCGCATCTCGCCGCGGTCGGTCCGAGGCGGACGATAGGCGTTGCGCTGAATCTGGCGCGGCCAGGTCTCGCGGTAATTGATGGGCGGCTTTCCCCGCACGCGAAAACAGCGGCAGGAAAGCGAGCCGCTAAGGATCGGCATCGCGGCAGCTCCTTGACTGGGCAAGGCGCCTCGGGCCGAGGCGACATACCCCAAATGACCCGCGTTGGGGCTTGGATCGTTGATTGTTGAGCCGGGACCGTAACAGCGGCCGGGGCGGCAACGCCAGCCTAAAAGTGGCGGGAGCGTTTTGGCATGCTTTTCGCATTTTCGAGCCCTCAGCGCCGCGGACCGCCAAGCCGATCTTCCGCCGACGGAACGTGGACCCGCTCGACGGCGCAAGACTATTCATCGGGAGCCCGACATGCAAAAGAAGGTGTCGTACGAAGAAGCCATCGGCCTGAAGTATCCGGAACAGGTCGTCATCCTCCTGGTCAAAGACGCCGAAGGGAAATGCGATCCGGTCGCCATCGGCTGGACCATGGTCGCCTCGGCCCAGCCGCCGATGATGGCCGTCGCTCTGGGAAAGACGCGCTACTCGCTCGAGGCGGTGCGCAGGAAGCGCGAATTCGTCATCGCCTTTCCCGCGGCGGCCCAAGCCGGGGACGCCCTGTTCTTCGGATCGCGCTCCGGCCGCGACACGGACAAGTTGGCCGAGCGCCACGCGAAAACCTTGCCCGCCACCGCCATCGATGGGGTGTTGCTGGAGGACGCCCTGGCCAATTTCGAGTGCAAGCTGGAATCGGAGACCCCGACTGGCGATCACGTCGTCGTCATCGGACGCGTGGTGGCCTCGCATCGGAACGCCGACGCCGATGGCTCGCGATTGTACACGCTGGGCGACGGCACGATGGGCGGGGTGAAAAAGGCGTAGCGGCGAAGCGGCGCAGTCGGACGCGCCTGTGCGTGGGCGCGGCGTTGCGCCAACGCGCCGAGAAGACTGTCCGCGCCGCGCTTCGTGAAATCTTCTCTTTCTCCCGTTTTTCGGTTTTTCGAGAAAAGCGCGGGGGCGCCTTGACATTTGCCCGAAAATGTGCTTTTCTCGTAGAAGCCTTAGCGCTGTCCGTACGTTCGGATCCTCTGATTGGCTCAAGATGATTTGCGGGGGCTGAACGGAAGTTGGCCCTTTCTAGCGCTTGGCGAAGAGGCGCTGTGATCCGCGCCCGTGCTTTTTGCTTTTTGTTTGCATCATGCCCGGGCGGCGCGAACCCACAGTTTCTTATGGCACACAGACCGTAACACGCATCGGAGCGGCACAATGGCGGACACTATCACAAAACCTTTGGAGTTCAAGATCGGCGAGACGGTCGTCGAACCCACCCTTGGCATTTGCAACATCAAAGGCGCGCGCAGAATGACCGTCGACGGCATCGAGGAGATTTTCTACATCTTCGAAGCCGGCAACGCCAACGTCATGGTGCCCCGTTCGCAACTGCCCAAGCGCGGCATCCGCAAGCCGATGACCAAGGACGAGGTCAAGCGGGTGTTCACCATGCTGAAGCAGCCGGTGTCGCCCGTTCGCGGCGACGCGCGCACCCAGTATCTGAACTATCGGGAGATCCTCAAGAGCGGCAGTCCGTTGAAGATCGCCAAACTGCTGCGCGACCTCTACACCCTGGACCAGGCCGATGAACTCAAGGGCAAGGAAAAGGAGATCATGGATCTGGCGAAGAAATTCCTCGTCGATGAGATCACCTATGTGCGCCAGATCCCGAAAACCCGCGCCGAAGACGAGGTCGTGGACAGTCTGCGCCAGATGTACAAGCGGAAAGTGACCAAGGAAAAGGAAAAGGCCGGGACGAAAAAGGCCGCGGAATAGAAATTGCCGCAAGGAACGCAAAGAACGCATAGAGAGAAATGTGTTGCCATGCGTCTTTTGCGTTCTTTGTGGGTTTGATTTTCAGTTTGCCGAAGAATGCAATCGCGCTGGAAACTCGCCCTCCTGCTGGCGCTGGTCGCCTTGCTGCCGCGTGTGGCGTATCTCCGCCAATACATCGAGTCGCCGTATTACGGGACGGTTTTTCTGGACGAACTGTATCATTACGACTGGGCGTCGGCGGTCGCGCGCGGGCGCATCCTCGGCGACCAGGCGTTCTTTCGCGCGCCGCTGTATTCATATCTCCTCGGCGCGTTGTTCGCCATCACGGGGCCGAACCTGCTGTGGCCGCGCGTGGCGCAGATCGCGCTGGGCGCCCTGGCCACGGCGCTGGTCTTCCTGCTGGGCGAACGGTTGTTCGGGCGGCGCGCGGGGATTCTGGCCTGGGCGTTCGCGGCGTTCTACGGGCCATCCGTCTTCTTCGAGGCGGAACTGCTCGACGTCGTGCTGCAACTGGCGTTCTTCCCCGCGATCGCGTTGGCGGCGCTGCGGCTGATGGAGCGGCCGCGGTGGGGAGCGGCGGCGGCGCTCGGGCTGCTCACCGGATTGTGCGCGCTGGCCCGGCCCAACATCCTGCTGTTCGCGCCGTTTCTGATCGCGATTTCGCTTTGGCCGGCGCTCCCAGGAACCGGGCCTGTTCAGATACGCCGGTTGGCGGCGCTGGCGGGCGTGTATGCCGCCGTTATGGCGCTCGCCATCCTGCCTGCCACCATCCACAACGCCATCGCCGGGCGCGCGTTCGTCCCCATCGCCAGTTTCGGCGGCATCAACTTCTACCTGGGGAACAACGAGACCGCCGACGGCCACACGCCGCGCACGCGCCGCCACTACTTCGCCTTCGACCGCTATCGCGACTCGGTCGAACTGTTCGCCGAGAAGGAAGCCGAGGCCGCGTTGGGCCGTCCGCTCAGCGCCGCCGAGGTCAGCGGCTACTGGTCGGCGCGGGCAATGGGGGTCATCGTCCACAGTCCAGGCGCCTTTCTGCGTTTGCTGGCGCGCAAGTTCGCGTTCTTCTGGAACGATCTCGAAATCAAGAACAACAAGGACCTAGCGTTCGTCGGGCAGCAGATTCCCGTGTTGCGATGGCTGATGCTCCTGGGGCGGTGGGGCGTCTTGGCGCCGATCGGACTGGCGGGGATGGGAATGGCGCTGCGGCGTCGCGCGTCAGTGACGCAGGCTTTCCGGCCTGTGGATCTTGGCCCAGCAGCGGCGCCTGAAGACCACAGGCTGGAAAGCCTGCGCCACGAGAACGCCGATCCCACACAAACGCTGTCTGTCCAGGTGCGCCGGCAGGGGGTCTTTTTGCTCGCCGGGTTCCTCCTTGTGTTCATGGTTTCAGTCATCTTGTTCTTCGTAAGCGACCGCCATCGCTTGCCGGCCGTGCCGTTGCTGGCGGTGTTCGCGGGCTATGCCGTGGACCAGGCCATCGAGCGCTTCCGGATGCGGCGTTGGGCGGCGCTCTTCCGCGAGGCGGCGCTTGTCATCATTCTCATGGCGTTGATTCTGCCGCATTGGTTCCAGTCGATCGCCGCCGAATGGCCGGCGCGCGACTGGTGGACCCTCGGCAACTGCTACAAGGACAAAGGCGACCTGGAGCATGCGGAGGCGGCCTATCGTCGTGCGCTGGAATTCGGCCCAAACGATCCGGACCTCTGGAACAATCTCGGCGAGACTCTGTTCCGCGAGCGCCGAACGGTGGAAGCCGAAAAAGCCTTCCGCCGCGCCTTCGAAGCCGATTCCTCCTATGTCCGCGCGCTCAATAACCTGGCGGTCAGCTTACAGGAGCGCGGCGCGCTCGGCGAAGCCGAAGCCGCGTTTCGCCGCGCGCTGGAGATCGCCCCGGATTACACGTTGGCGCGCAAGAACCTGGCGGACCTCCTGCTCGATGTGAACCAGCCGGAAGAAGCCCTTGCCCTTTATAACCAGACGCTCCATGAATGGCCAACGAACGCCGAGGCGCATCTCGGCCGCGCGCGGGCGCTCTTCGCGCTGGGCCGCGTGGACGAGGCCAGGCAGGCCCTGCAAAGCGCCATCGACCTGGGCGGCGAGAAGACCGTTGACCGCGCCAGGGAACTGGGACTTGGGGCGCTGGTGAATGGAGAATAGGACTCATACGAGCTATACGTCCTATGCGGTTTGAAGATCGCGTTACAAACAATGCCTCTCGGAGTCTTCCATGCCCCTGACCCCTCGCGAACGCTTTATCGCCGCGCTGGAACGGCGTCCCATCCAGGGACTCGTCCCCCATTTCGAATTGGTTTTCTTCCTGACCATGGAAGCCTTCGGCAAGGTCCATCCCTCGCAGCGGGCCTTCAACAAGTGGGACCAGATGGAGGAGAAGGAGCGCGAACTGCACCGCCGCGACATGGCCGACATCGCCGTCGCCACCGCCGAGCGCTTCGGCCATAGCGCCATCTTCCTCCATCCCAATCCCAACTCGCTCGACGAGACCTGCCGCCAAATCGATCTCGTCCGCGAAAAGACGGGCCGCCGCTACTTTCTCATGCTCCATGGCGACGCCACCTTCGGCATCCCTTCGGGCAATCGCATGGAGGCCTTCGTCTTCCGCCTCGCCGACGAGCCGGAGAAGATGAAACAGGAAGCCGAAACCCGCATCCGGCAGGCGCTGGAACGCGCCGAGCGGCTTCGCGCCCACGGCGGGCTGGACGGCTTCGCCCTGTGCAGCGACTACTGTTTCAACACGGGGCCGTTCCTGCGCCCGGCGATGTTCGCCGAGTTCGTGACGCCGTATCTGGCGAAACTGATCCAGGGCTATCGCGACATGGGCTTTTACGCGATCAAGCACACCGACGGCAACATTATGCCCATCCTCGACCAACTCGCGCAGGCCAACCCCCACGCGCTGCATTCGCTCGACCCGCAGGCCGGGGTCGACATCGCCGAGGTGAAACGCCGCTATGGCGATCGCGTGTGCCTGATCGGCAACGTCAACTGCGGCCTGCTCGACACCGGCGCGGACGAGGAGTGCGTCGAATCCGCGCGTTACGCCCTCCAGCACGGCATGCCCGGCGGCGGCTACATTTTCTCCACCAGCAATTGCATCTATACGGGCATGCGGTTGGCGCGCTATGAACTGATCCTCGACGTGTGGCGAAACGAGGGCGTGTATTCATGAAATTGGATCGCGAAGACGAACTGGCGTTGCGCGTCGCAGTCGCGGCGGCCAAGGCGGCGTGGAAGGCGATCGCCGGCTATTACGGGGGAAGCTTGGAAATCCGCGATTCGCCCGACGGCCCGTCGACCACCGCCGACCGGCTGGCCAATCGCGTGATCGTGGAGCGGCTGCAAGAGGTCTTTCCGCCAGAGGAATGCGGGTATCTGTCCGAAGAGAGCGCGGACAACGTGGAACGCCGGGAGCGCAATCGCGTCTGGATCATCGATCCGCTCGACGGCACGCTCGATTTCATCGAACACAAAGACAGCTTCTGCATCCAGATCGGGTTGGTTCGCCGGTGGCACGCGCGCTATCGCCCCGTGGCATCCGTCGTCTACGCGCCGATCCAGGGGCGAATCGTCACCGCGTTGAGCGGGCGCGGAGCGTGGGCGATGGACGCGGAAGGCGCCGCGGCGCCGAAGCGCCTGCGCGTGTCCGGCCGCAGCCGGTTGGAGGAGTTGCGAACGGTCATGTCGCGTTCGCACGTTACGCCGGCGCTGGAGCGGCTGACCCAGGCGTTGCGCCCCGCCGAAGTCCTGCGGTTCGGCAGTTTGGGTCAGAAAGTCTGCGCCATCGCCGAGGGCGAGGCCGACTATTACCTTAATGTTACGCCGGGAAGCACGAAGGAATGGGACTGCTGCGCCCCCGAGTTGATCCTGGCCGAGGCCGGCGGACGGATGACCAATCTGCGCGGGACGGATCTGGCCTACAACAAGCGCGACGTGCGCGACCGCCTGGGCCTGCTGGCCTCCAACGGCGCGAGCCACGAGGCGCTCTTGGCCGCCATTCGCCGCCATCTTGCGCGGGACGCCGACGAATCCCTGGCGGCGTTGCGGGAAGCGATGAGCTGGTAGCGGCGGCTCCAGCCGTTGAAAAAACGCGCGAACGGCCGGACGCTTCGGCCCAAGTTGTATCATGCGCGCGTAGTTCGGATGTCTCACCAAGAGGACGTTTTGCGTGGCGTGGGCTGCCAGCCAGCGCATTCTTTCGTTTTTGAGCCTCTTGCGCGGGCTGCCAGCCCACGCTACGCAAAATGCCCGCTCTTGCTAATTTGATAAGAAATACGGCTTAGTTTGTCGCCTGTTCGACGACCCGGTTCCACGCCTCCGCCCAGCGCGCCAGCGAGAACCGCTCGCGCACGATGGCTTGCTGACGCTGGGCGACCTCCTCGCGGCGCTCCTCGACCGACTCCATCAGGGCGGCGAGAGATTCCGGGGTCGGCGCGCCGTGTTCGGTGGGAAGATCGGCCAGCCCGCCGGCGTCGGTCGAGAGCGTGGCCACGCCGGCGGCCATGGATTCCAGCGCGGCCAGCGACGTGCCTTCGGTGTGAAGCGAGGGGATGAGCGTCATCCGCGCCGCGCGATAGACCCCCGGCATCTTCTCCCAGTCCACGTTGCCGGCGAAAAGGACCCGCCCGCCGAGGCCGTGCGCCCGGATCAGCGATTGCAGCCGCCGCGCGTAGCCGCCCACCGGAAGATTCCCGACGAGGAGCAGCGTGGTCTCCGGATGGCGCTGAGAATACGAGGCGAAGGCTTCGACGGCGAGGTGAATGCCGCGCGCCTCGGAGGCGTTGCGGGGCACGAGGATCGGGTTTAGAGGGCGGAACCGCTCGTCAGGCGGCGCGTTTGCGAACCGCGCGGGGTCGACCGCGTTCGGCAGGAACCACACGCCGGGACGATGCTCTTCGAAGGGGCGCTCGCCGGGCTGGGAGGGCAAGCCCATTTCGCGCAGGAAGTTGGTGTCGTTGGCCACCACCGCTCGGCAGCGCCGAACCGCCCAGCGGGCGATGTCGCGCCGCAGCAGGTGCGTCAGGCGCCGCGGCGGTTGGCGCCATTCGACGCCGTGGCTGATGGCGATGATCCTGTTGTGGAACCAGACCCCGGCCACGTGGAAGGGATAGTGAACGATGAGCAGGTCGTATCGGCGCAGCGCGCGGCGCATGAAATGGAGCCGCGGGTTGAAATACCAGAGCGCGAACCCGCGCCGCCGCCCCAGCGGCCCGGGAAAGCGCGGCACGTTCACCACCCGCGGATCGACGGCGCCGGTGTCGATCTGGAAGACCGTTTGCTCGCGGCCGGGCCTCTGGAGCGCGGCGATCAGCTGCTCCAAATAGACTTCGGCGCCGCCGCGGCGGGGCAGAAAATCAGGGGCGATATGGGCGATGCGGAGCATGAGAGAGAAGGACAAAGGACTAAGGACAAAGGACGAAGGACGAAGAAACACACGCGGCCTTGCGCGCCTCGTGCCACGGGCGTCCGTGTTTCGTCCTTAGTCCTTCGCCCTTTGTCCTTACGTCTGCCTTTCCCCGAAGAAATCCAACGCCGGCGCGGCGGCGCGCGCGACGAGGCCGGCGGCGTAAAGGCCGATCAGGCGCACGGGTCGGCGGCCGGCCTCGGTCTTCGGCAAAAGCGACGAGGCTGTTTCGTATAAATCCAGCGCGTCATGGATCGCCGCGTCGAGACTGCGCGTGCGCGTGATCGACTGAAAATCGCCGTAGCGAATCTTGAGCGTCACCGCGTGCGCGGAAACATCCAGCCGGTCTAGCCGCAGCGCCACGTCCTCGGCGTGCCCGCGCAACGCCTCCAGGAGCGGCTCCATCTTCACATGGTCGCGCTCGAACGTGTTCTCGCTTCCGAGGCTCTTCGCCTGGCGTTCGACGACGACGGCGCGCGAGTCGATGCCGCGGGCGAACTCATGGAGCTGCGCGCCGAATTTCCCGAACCACTTCTCCAACGTCGAGCGAGGGATTTCGGCCAGTTGCCCGATGGTCCGGATTTCCAGCCGGTGCAGCTTCGCCTCGGTCACCTTGCCCACGCCGGGGATCTTCCCCACGGGAAGCGGCGCGAGGAAGGGCACCACCTCGTCGGGGCGCACGATCACCAGCCCGTCGGGCTTGTCGAGGTCGGAGGAGATCTTCGCCACAAACTTGCAGGGCGCCACGCCAACCGATATGGTCAGGCCGTGCTGCGCCCGGATCTCAGCCTTGATCTGCCGCGCCACGCCCTCGGCGTCCTCGGCCGTCGGGGCCTGGGCGGTGACGTCCAGATACGCCTCGTCGATGGAGATCTTCTCCACGAGCGGCGTGGCCCGCTGGTAGATTTCGAACACGCCGCGCGAGATCTCTTTGTAGCGGTCCATGCGCGGCGGCGTGAAAACGCCTTTCGGACACAGCCGCCGAGCGATGCGCGTGGCCATGGCGGAGTGGACGCCGAACTTGCGCGCCTCGTAGGACGCGGTGGCCACCACCCCGCGCCCGGTCAGCCCGCCGACGATGACCGGCCTGCCGCGCCATTCGGGACGGTCCAGTTGCTCGACAGCCGCGAAGAACGCGTCCAGGTCGGCGTGCAAGATAGTCGGCGGTCGCTGCGCCACGCGTCGTTCCTCCCCCGAAGAACCAGCGGGCATTGCTTGACTGAGTTTTCCTATTGTAAGCGCCGCGCGGAAAGAGGCAAGAAATGATGCGCGAGAAAATGGGGAGTATGGAGTCCCGTCTTCAGACGGAGTCTGCGATTATCCGCCTTGAATCGACTTGCGGTATTCCGCCTAAAGGCGGGACTCCGTACTCCCCGGTTTTCCTTGCGCGGTTCGAACGCCTCGAATGCACACCGCACAGGCTGGAAAGCCTGCGCCACTCTGGGCAAGCCGCCATGGCGCCGTTCAAATCGACAATCGGCAATCGGCAATCGGCAATCCTGCTTCTCCCGTGGGCCGCGTGCGCGCTCGCCGGCTTCGCGATCTACGGGAGGGCGCGCGCCTATCCGTTCCTGCTCGATGACACGTTTCACTTCGCGGGGAATCCGACGCTCCGATCATGGAGCGGATTGTGGACCGTGTGGACGACGAACTACTGGGAGTCGCTGGGCCAGGGCGGGCTGTATCGGCCGTTGCTAAAGACCTTTTGGATCGCGGAATTCGCGGGGCTCGGCGGCGGGCGCGGCGCGCTTCTGGCGGTCAGCATCCTGTTCCATGCGCTGAATGCGACGCTGGTCGCCGCGCTGGCGATGCGCGCCGGGGCGGGCACGGCGCTGGCCGGCGCCGCCGGGCTGTGGTTCATGGCGCACGCGGCAAACAGCGAAGTCCTCCTCGAAGCCGTCGGCCAGGGCGAGATCTTCAGCCTGGCGATCTGCCTCGGCGCGTTCCTGCTGGTGTTTCCAGATCAGCGACTCATGGCGCTTCGTGGCGCTCAGAAACTCTCGAAGACGGCGAGTATGGAGTCCCGCCTTCAGGCGGAATGCGGCGAACCCACTCGAGGCGAGCCGGCGGGAATTCCGCCTAAAGGCGGGACTCCATACGCCCCATTTTCGGAGTTGAATGGTGAAGAACATGCGCGTCATCCCGCCGCGCGATGGATGGGATGCGCCGCGCTGCTCGCCGCCGGACTGTTCGGCAAGGAGCAGACGTATGCGTGGATTCCGGTGTGCGCGCTGGCCGTGTGGCTGAACCGCGGCTTCTCGCGCAGGGAGAAGGCGTATGCGTCGTGCGCGATGCTGGCGGGGCTGGCGATCGCGCTTGCGGCCAGGCTGTGCGTTCTGCGCGGCTTTGGCCCCGAAGGCGTCTACCAACTGGGCGCGGAGTTGTCGTGGCTGCAACGCCTTACATTGGCCGTTTATCTGTTTGGCCGTTACGTCATGCTTGCGCTTGCGCCGTGGAGACTCAGCCCGGACTACACGTGGCTGGGGCTGGAGTTGCCAATGAGATGGAACGACCCCTTTGTCTTGACGGGCGTCGCGGCGGGGGCGCTGTGTTTCGCGGGATTGGCGGGGGCGATCTGGCGCAAGAAGCGCGATTGGCTCTTGCTCAGCCTGGCGGCCCTGGCGCCCCTGGCGCCGGTTCTCGGACTGCGGCCGATCGGGACGCTGTTCGCCGAGCGGCACGCCTATCACCCGCTGGCGGGCGCCGCCGCTCTTCTGGCCGTCGCCATCCACGCCGCCGCGCGCTTCCCTCCTCGCGCCGTTCTCAAGAGGCGCGCGCTGACTCTGCTCATCCTCGCATGGGCCGGCCTCAATGCCGTGGTCGCCTTCTTGCAGGTTGGGGCGTGGAGAAGCGGCGAGGCGCTCTGGGGAATGACGCTGGAGCGGCATCCACGGAGCTACTTCGCCGCGGCGAACCTGGCCTATTACCAGATGACGCAAGGGCGCTTCGCCGATGCGCGGTCGTCCGCGGAAACGGCGCTGCGCATCGCGCCGGATTTCGCCGACGCCCACGTGACGCTCGGCGAATT
>JAPLSS010000445.1 GCA_026398515.1 Candidatus Sumerlaeota bacterium
GCGTGGCCCTTTCCTGAAGTCACTCGACGAGTTCCTTTGGCCGGGAATCGACACAAACTCGCACCCCGCGACGCCGCAGCTTGTCGAGTCCGTCCTGCGTAGATTTTTCTCCAGAGACCGCGACCGCCTCAAGCTTGGGCATCTTTAGCAGAACCTCTATCTGCGCATCGCCGATTTCAAGACCGCACAACCCCAAGACTCGCACACCGGGAATCATCGGAAGACAGTTCAAGCCTTCCGCGCTTACTGGAGTGTCGCTAATGTCGAGCGCGGCCAGAGTCCTTGAATGGGTAAGGGAAACGAGCGCCTGGTCCGTTATTCTCGTCCTACAGAGATCGAGGAGATCGATGTCCGAGTATTTCCGCACCAGAGCTTCAATCCCTTCATCGCTAACATCGGCGCCTATCAAACGAAAGCGCCGGCAAACGAATGTATTCTGATCGGGGAGGTCGGCGATGACCTTGTCCGCATCTTTCGTTATACTGACATATGCCAGCGGCGGGCCCAGGCCAGCGTTGTAGGAAGGGAGCCTGGCCTTCTGGTCGCTTTGAGGCGCTCGCCTGTGTGACGCCAACGCTTTCTTCCCTGGACGCGCGCCGGCATCTCGAAGCAACGCGGCAACTTCGCCGTGTCCGCTCTCCTCCGCCAAGTCAAGAGCAGTTGCCCCGTTTTGCCCGGCAGCGTCCAATTTCGCGCCTTCTTGCATCAAGAGACGCACGGAAGACAGCTCGCCTTGCGACGCGGCGACCATCAGCGCCGTGAGGCCCTCGGCGCCTTCCGCATTCACGTCCGCGCCGGCCTCGATCAGGCGCGCCGCCGCCGCCTCGTATCCCTCTCGCAAAGACAACTGCAGCGCTGTGACACGTCCGCCGACCACGGGAAGCTCGCACGAAGCATTGGCGTTTGCTCCGTGGGATAGAAGCAGGCCTACCGTGTTCGCCACTTTCTCCGCGTTTCCGCCCGCGAACAAGCATTGGCACAGCGGAACAAAGCCATACCGGTCGGCTCTATTCGGATCGGCGCCACGATTGAGGAGACATTCGGCGATGTCGCTCTGGCCGCGCTCTATCGCATAATGCAGGAGGGTGCGGCCTGCCCCGTCGGCAGCGTCCACAGCCATTCCGTTATCAATGAGATCCTGGAGCGCCGCGGCGTCCCCCTCCTCGATTGCCTGATGAGCCGCATTCGGATTCGCACTGAGCTGCCCGGCGCCCCCTCTGGGCGCCGAGGAAACAGCCCTGGCAGCGTCGGCGGTTCTGTTGTGAGGGTCCGAGAAAGAGCCTGGCGGTGATTGGTGTCGTCCAGCAAGGCATCCGAGGCCGAGAAGAAGGCTAACAAGCATTACGGTGAGAGAGACGGTTTTCATGTCCGGGTCGCCTCCGAAAGGGGTTGGGTCGATCATCCCCCGAATTCGTCACTGGCTATCCTTCCAACCGCTTTGACTTGCCACCAGCGGTTGTTTGGCGTGCGGCGGACCGGTCTACGACCTGGTCGGGCGAACTGGCCTCTTTCTTTCTGAGTTCCCTACACAAGGCATGGATGTCGTAGTTCGCTTCGCGGGCCAGGTCGTCTTTTGCCCGCCACAATTCCTCAATGATTTCATCCTTCATCAGACTTCTCTCCCATCAATTCTTCCGGGGCGCCAATCGCGGTGCATGCATACCCGTTCAGGCAGCGGCGCCGGAATGGACTCCGCGTTGACGCCAGGGTTTGATCTTCGCCAGCGCCGCGGCGAGGGCATCCTTGGTCTTGGCCGCGTCGTAATCCATCTGCAAGCCGATCCACAAATCGTCGGACATCCCGAAGAACCGCGACAGCCGGAGGCCGGTGTCGGCGGTGACGGCGCGCGCGCCGGCCACGATCTCGCCGATGCGCCGCTGCGGCACGCCGATTTCGTTGGCCAGCCGATATTGCGTGATGCCCATAGGCTTCAGGAATTCCTCCAGCAGGATTTCGCCGGGGCGCCGGCAAGGGACTTTGCGCATGGCGCTTCTCCTTCAGATGCGGCCAGCAGTCCGAATCCCACGCAACCACTCAAGATAGCGGCCATCCCTTCAAACATTGCATCGCGCCAGTCTCCCGCTCGCATGTAGAGAGCAGCCTGAACCAGCGCAGCCATAGTGAACGCGACCCGAGGCCGGAAGCCGAAGCGCACCGCGTTGGGAATACGCGGCGTTAGGCGCGCAGCTTGCCCCAAGCAGCGCATGCCGCCCACCAAACACTGCCACCGACCCTTATTGCTTGCCTCCCTTCCGCAAGATGCAATAGACGTTGTGGGAGAAGTACTCTGCCAAGGAGGGAGTTCGCCTAAGCAACGAGAACAGACGTGACACGGGACGTGTGCTGGCGTTGACCTGCAGGGAGACAATCGTCATGCCGGACGAGCGGAAAATGCGCAGATACTCAGCCAAGGGGAGCGCGTTGAGCTCCAAATCATGGATCGAGGCCGCCTTCGTTGTGTCCAGGCGATTGTGCCAGTTGATGAGGAAGCGCTCTGGGAAGAGAATGTGCCCCCACGGGAGGAGTATCTTAGTTCGCCCATGATCACCAAATGGGCTATTCCACAACGGGCCAAAGCCGGCATAGAGATGGCCGCCGACCTTGAGACGTTTTTTCATTTCGGCGAGCACCTGCTCTAACTCGAGGACGTGCTCAAAGGTATCTTTAGACACGAAATAATCAATGTCTGCTTCGGGCGTTTCCCGCAGATCTTCGCAGCGGAATTCAACCGTGTGCACGAGTTGGGGGTAGTTGATCTTTAGATTCTCGTTCGCGAAGTCGATCAAATACGGGTTCACATCGAGGCCGGTGACGCGTCTGGCGCCTGACGAGGCAATATCGATACACAGGCTCCCGAGCCCACAGCCCAAGTCGACCACCAGAGCATTCTTGAAATCCGGTTTGCCGCCGAAGCGTCCCCAATAACGCGGATTCTCGACCTTGCCACGGTTGAAGAAGTCAATGTCAACTTGTTGAAGCGCCATGGTCGCTCGCTCTACATAGGCGAATGGAATTCATAATTTCGGGTAGAGTAGAGCGCAGGCGCGGGTGTGTTTAGGTCAGCGGCTTCCGGTGTGTCGACCGTTTCCAGTGGCGTGGCAAAGAGCCGTCGGACCGTGCGTCCCGTTTCCTGCGCCCCCTCATCGAACCGTGCGTGCGGTTTTC
>JAPLSS010000738.1 GCA_026398515.1 Candidatus Sumerlaeota bacterium
ATCCTTGATTTGTGATGGGTAGACTTTATTCGTTTCCATTCGTGGCCATTCGTGGTTAGCTCTGGGTCTGTTTTCATTGATTCCGGCGGTCTCCAGGAGGCCCCATGCCCGAAATCGAAATCAACCCGCCGCTCGATCCCAAGAAGATCAAGGACTGGATTCCGCCCGAGAGGCGCGAAGGAAAGGGCGAAGCCGAGGGCGAAGGCGGGCCCGTTCTCGCCTCGTTCTTCGCGCGCGCCGTGGCGTTTCTGGTCGACATGCTGGCGCTGTACCTCGTGGCGTACGGCGCCAACCTCCAGTTTCGCGATCCGCTCCTGCGCCTGGGCGGGGCCGCGCCGCTCCTGGCCGCGGCCGTCTGCCTGGCTTACTTCTCCCTCGCCGAAGGGCCGGTGGGGCAGGGGCGCTCGATTGGGAAATACCTCCTGCAGATCCGCGTCGTCGACCGGCGCGGACGAACCCTCGACGGGAGGATGGCGTTGGCGCGCGCGGCCGTGAAGACCGCCCCGCTGCTCGGGTACTTGTCGCTTCAGCCCTCGGCGATGCGGGGCGATCTTCTGGCCGACGACACGGCGGCGTTATTCGCTTATCAGATCGTGTTTGAGGCGCTGGTGGGGCTGTTGCTGGCCAACGCGCTTTTGGTGGCGATCGACTCGCGCCGGCGGTCGTTGCAGGATCTGGCGACCGACGCGGCGGTGGTGAAGGCATTGGCGGCGCCGAAGGACGTAGAAGCGCAGTTGGAGGACATGAAGAAGTCCGCGCGCCCGCGCCCCGCGTGGCAGTGGGCGGCGTTGGCCGTCGTGCTCGCGGCGCCGGGCGCGTTGTTCGTGACGGACTTTGTCAAGTCTTCGGGGTCGCAGATCCACGCGCGGCTGGCGGCCAAGGACCGCGCGTTGAGGGAAATCATTGGAAGCCGCGAGTATATCGCGGGCCGCGGCATGGAGGTTTCCCCCGCGCCGGCGCCGGCCTCGGGCCCGGTTTCCGCGCCCGTCTCGGCGCCCGCCTCGGCGCCCAGCGAGCCGCGGTCGTTTCGGTTCATTTTGGATTTCGTGAAGTTCGGGAAGATTTCCACGGACGAAGTCGCCCGACTCAAGACCCTATCGCAGCGCCTGCCGGCATTGCGCGCATGGTTCATCGACTTCGCGCTGGACGCCATGACGCCGGAATCGTTGGCGCGTTTCCGCGGCGAGGGGTTCCGCAAAGGCGAGCTCGACGTGAGGTTTTCCGAGCGCCTGGACGTGGGGTTCAGTTTTTCCGGCCCGCCGGTGGTCCAATTCGAAGATCGGCTGACGACGGACGACCTGCGCCTCTTGGGCGTGCTGGGCGCATCGGCATCCGCGCCCTCGGGGAAAGCGAAGAGCGAGCGGAAATTTTCGAGGACAAAGTCAGAATAATGGAGTCAGGATAATGCAGCATATTATCTTGACTCTATTATTCTAACGTGTAGTGAATAATCAAACATCTTCGGAGCGCGACTGCGTCAAGCGAACACTTCCTCCAGCATCGCGTGCCGCGCCGCGCAGTCCGTCGAGCCGGCGGCCAGCGCCGCCAGGAGGAACGACGGCAGCTGCGGGACGTATTCCGACTCCTTGCCCGGCAAATCGCGGTAAACCTGCACGACGTCCTCGTTGCGCGTCCAGACGCTGAAGGCCTTCGATCGCAGCGAGGCCCCAAAGCCGGCCGCCTTGAGCCGCCGCGCCAGCCGATCGGCGTCGCGCGCGCGAAACGCCCGCAGGGGCGGCGTGTCGGTTTGCGTGGGCAGGTGCAGGTAGAGCGTCTCGTACGTGGTCGACCCGCTGCGGCGGATGGGGATGGCCGCCAGGCAGGCCTCGGGAATTTCGGCGCGCAGGTTGATGGTGACGAGCCGGCCCTGGCTGGACGCGCCGAGGTAGCCGCAGTATTCGTGGATCAGGGGAAGGGGCTTGAACGGGTCGATGGGCGAGACCCGGGCCGCCGGCGCGCGCGGCTGGACGAGCAGATGCAGGGGAAGCGCCTCGTCGTCGGGCAGTTCGCACTCGGCGTCGCCCACGGCGTTGAAGGCCACCGCGCCGACGCAGGATTGTATAACAACTTGGTGTATATCAGACTCTATAGGTGTTTCCTCGTAGTCCTCATGGAAAAACGACTCCATGGGCTGCTGCGAGAAGCGCGCCCAGAACGACGGACGCAGCGGGGCCAAGGCGGCCTCGAAGTCCCGCCGGGCCTCGGGAAGGCCCTCCCCGTACGGAAGCCCTTCGAGGAACTCGCGCATCCGCTCCTGCTCGCGCGGCAGATCGACCGGCTCCGGCCCGCTGTCGCACGAGGCCAGGGCGCGCCGCGCCTTGGCGTGGATCAGCGGCGCCATGGAGGAATCCAGCAGGAGGCGCGCCGACTGGACGAACAGGTCGACCTTCCTCCAGCCCAGCAGGTCGTAGATCCGAAACGGCTTCCCCGGCGGGACATAAAAGATGTTGTCTGTATCGAAGGGATAGGTCATGGTTTCCGCATCCGGGCATCGGCCGCTGAATTGCCGATAGTTGATTGCCTAGTTAACCGCAAAGAACGCATGGAACGCAAAGAAGGGAGATCCCGTTCTTTGTATTCCGTGCGTTCTTTGCGGCTACTCATCTCTATCCCCAATCCATAAATAAGCTTGCCAAAGAACGGGAAAGAAGGCTAGAAAAATGCGCGTGCTTGATCAGCGGCTTCGGCCAGCGATGTTTCACGTGAAACATTCGACCAGAGTGATCTGAATGCCCGTATCCATCAGCGTGGTGAACCAGAAGGGCGGAGTGGGAAAGACAACCACCGCCGTCAATCTCGCCGCATGCCTCGCCGCCGCCGGCCATCCGACGCTCCTGGTCGACGCCGACCCCCAGGGAAACGCCACCAGCGGAGTCGGCGTCATTCCGCAGGATCTGGAATTCACGATCTACGATGCGCTCCTCGAACAGGCCGCGCTGGAGGAGACGATTCTTCCGACGTTTATCACCGGCCTCAGCCTCATCCCGGCCAACATCGACCTGTCGGGCATCGAAATCGCGCTGATGGACCGCCCCGACCGTCTGGAACGCATGAAGAAGCTCCTGGCGGCCATCAACGACCGCTTCGAGTTCATCCTGATCGACTCGCCGCCTTCGCTCAGCCTCCTGGCGCTCAATGTCCTCGCCGCGGCCGAACGCGTGATCGTCCCCGTGCAATGCGAGTATTACGCGCTGGAAGGCCTGACCACGCTCCTCCAGACCTTCGAGCGCGTGCGCGAAACGGTCAACCCGAACCTGGACATCCTCGGCATCCTCATGACCATGTATGACAAGAGAACCAACTTGGCGCAGCAGGTGGTCGCGGAAGTCGAACGCGTCTTTCCGAAGCAGGTCTTCACGACCGTGATTCCCCGGTCCGTCAAGTTGAGCGAGGCCCCGTCGTTCGGGAAGCCGATCATCTACTACGATTTCAACTCCAAGGGGAGCGAAGCCTACATCGGGCTTTGCCAGGAGGTCCTCGAACGTGTCAAAGAAACCCGCGCTGGGCAGGGGGCTGGACGCCCTGTTGAACGTTTCGACGAAAGCCCCCTCGGCGAAAGATCCCCCCGCGACGGAGCCGCCGGCGATGCCGAGCGACTCGCTGCTGGAGATCCCGCTGGCGGAGATCCAGGCCAACCCTGACCAGCCGCGGCAGGATTTCCCCGAGGGGTCTCTCGACGAACTGGCGCTTTCGATCAAGGCGCATGGTGTGATACAACCCGTAGTAGTGCGGAGACTCAACAGCGGCTACAGGTTGATCGCCGGGGAGCGCCGAGTCCGCGCCGCGCGCAAAGTTGGTTTGGACCGGATCGCCGCGCGCGTCCTGGAGGATACCGACGACGGGGCGCTCGAAAAGGCATTGGTCGAGAATCTGCAGCGCGAGGATCTCAATCCGATTCACGAGGCCCGGGCGTTTCAGAAGCTCATGGAGAGGGCGGGCTTGACTCAGGAGCAGGTGGCCGAGCGCGTGGGGAAGAGCCGCGCGGCGGTGGCCAACACCCTCCGGCTCCTCCGGCTTCCGCAGGCGGTCCAATCCGACATTCTGGCCGGCCGGCTGAGCGAAGGGCACGCGCGGGCGATTTTGGCGCTGGAAGATGCCAAACATCAGCTGTCGCTGCGGGATCATATCTTGCGCGAGGGCTTGTCGGTTCGCCAAGCGGAGGCCCTGTCGCGCTCCATTCTGGAGAAAACATCTGCTCCGGCGCGTCCCCGTCCCGCGGGAGGGGCGTCGGCGCCAAAGGATGCGTCGATCGCCGCCATCGAGGAGCGGCTGACACTGCGCTTCGGGGCCAGAGTGCGGATTCAGGCCCAGTCCGCGAAAAAGGGCAGAATCGTGATTCCCTACCGCTCTCTGGAGGAATTTGAGAGGATTTTGGGCGTTTTGGGCGTGGATCTAGAAGATTAGAAAGGGCCATTTGCCGCAAAGAACGCAAAGAACGCATAGCAGCAATGGAGGTTTCTTCCATGCGTTCTTTGCGTTCTATGCGGCCAAGGAAGAAGGAGGTTTGGCGACTTGTTGATCGAATTCGTTGGGAGCATCGATTCGTTTTCCTGGACCGCGCGCTTGGCGGAGATGCTGACGCATGGGGGAATGCTGCTGGCCGCGGCGCCCAAAGCGGCGGGCGAGCGGCTGGTGGGCGTCGACCTGATGATGATCCTCACCAAGCAGGATTTGGTCGGCTACCTGTGCATGAGCCTTCTGATCTTCTTTTCCATCTGTTCGTGGGCGGTGATGCTCCTGAAGTTCACCCAGATCTCCGCCGCCACGCGCCAGACGAAGGCCTTTATCGAGCAATGCGTGGCCGGGGTCTCCAGTTTGGATGAAGCGTATAAGAACGCGGGCAACTACCCCGACAGCCCCGTCTCGCAGCTCCTGCGCGAAGCCTACCTGGAATTGGAGATGGAGAACTGGTACCGCGAGGGTTACGGGAGGACGACGGCCGAGCGTCTGGAGGTTGCGCGCGCCGGGATCGAGCGCGTTCTGGAGCGGACGATCACGGTGGAAATCGATCATCTGGAGTCGTACCTGATCTTCCTGGCCACGACTTCCAATGCCTGCCCGTTCATTGGGCTGTTCGGAACGGTGTGGGGCGTTATGGCCGCGTTCCAAGCGATCGCCCGGATGGGAACGGCGTCGATGGCTTCGCTGGCGCCGGGTCTGTCGACGGCGCTGATCGCAACGATCGGCGGCTTGGCGGCGGCGCTGCCGGCGAGCGTCATGTACAACTACTTGACGAACAAGGTGAGGATTCTGACGAGCCGGATGGACAGCTTCGCCCTGGAGTTGAGCAACATCATCCAGAAGCAACTGGCGAAGATGGCGAATTCATGAAGTCAGGGACACTGATTCTGACCACGGAATAGACGGAACACACGGAAACAGCGCCATGATGCGACGACACCGACGAGAACTGGATACGATTTCCGAGATCAACATCACGAACCTTTTGGACACGTGCTTTGTCTTATTGATTGCCTTCTTCATGGTGGCGCCGACGCTGAAGAGCGGCATCCCCGTGGAGTTGCCGAAAACCGAGGGGACCCAATCCCTACAAGATAATCAGAAAGACAATGAGAATTTTATCATCACTATCGCGCCGCGCGGGCCGGAGGGGTTGAACGACCGCATCTACCTGAACGGGAAGATGCTGCGCATGGAGGACCTGAGAACGCAGATGGAGACCGCCTACGCCGCCAACCCGAAAGTGTCGGTGACGGTCGAGTCCGACGGCCAGGTGGTCTGGGGCACGGTGGCCGAGGTGGTCGGGATGGTGAACGGCATCGGCATCGAGAACTTCACCTTCTCCACCGAGCCGCAGTCGCTGGAAACGATGAAGAAGCCAGAGCCGGGAAAACGCGGGGCCTGAGAAGAGGAATGGCCACGAAGAAGCGCAAGAGACACAAGAAGAACGATGTGGGCGTTCTCCTTGTGTCTCTTGTGCCTCTTCGTGGCGAGCAGAATGCCGGCCCTCGCGCGAATCACGAGGCAGAACGCCCATGTTCCGCATGCTCACCGTCTCGACGATCGGACATGCCGTCGTGTTCGCGATGATCGTGATCATGACCATTTTGCCGGGCGATTGGTTTCACAGAAAAGAAAAGGCGCCGATCAGGATCAAAATCAACGGCGTCCTTGGGCTGCCGCTGGGGCCGGGCTTCGGGACCAACGCCGATAACCCAACCGGGACCGGGGGAAAGGGGCAGGCCAAAGCGGCGCCGACGCCCGCGCCGACGATTCCCATCTTCACGCCCGCGCCGGGGCCGCCGCGCGACATTCAGGCCGAGCCGGCCAAACGCACCCCGCCGCCGACTCCGAAACCCACGGCCACGCCTACCCCGGCGCCGACGCCCAAGCCCGAGACGCCCGCGCCGACGCCGACGCCCACGCCGAAGTCGATCAAGAAGATCGGGCCGAAGCAATCGCCCACGCCCACGCCTTCGCCCACGCCGAAAGGCAAGAAGACGCCGACGGCCACGCCCACGCCGAAGAAGACGCCTTACGTGCCGGCGGTGCTCGACGCCACGCCCGACCCGAATCAGCCGAAGTCGAAAGAGACGCCCAAGGAAACCGGGAAACAGGAAAAGGACAAAGAAAAGGAAGCGGCCAAACAGACGCCCGAGCCAGGGCCGACTCCCGCGCCCGCCCCGGTGCCGGGAGGGTCGAAGGGCCAGCCGTCCGGGCCGGTTGCCTTCGCCGCGGAGACTGGGGCGGCGGGCGCGCCCGGGGGCGGATCAGGCGGCCCCGGCTATGGCGGCGGCGGCGACGGCACGTTCGATCCCCACGGGCTGCCGAGCTGGTACGCGTTCTACGCCTTGTCGTCGATCAAGAAGAATTTCGACGTGAAGGCGTACCAGCGGCAGAACGTGAAGTGCGCCGCGCGCTTCACGGTCCTGGAAGATGGCACGATCAAGGACCCGGAGATCATTCAGTCCACGGGCAACCAGTTCCTCGACGACTTGGCGATTCAGGCGCTGCGCCAGACGAAGCAGATCCAGCCCCTCCCCGACAACGTCCGCGCGACGGCCACGACCATCCGCCTCCTGGTCACCTTCGACTTCTCCACGGCGCAGTAGGGCGGCCGTCGGAGACGGGCGGCCTGTTCGTGAGGCGAAAGGAGGAGGCTGTGAGCCGCCCGGGCGCATTGGATCAGGACGCGACGCGGCTTCAGCTCCCGCCGACCGAGACGAACGCCGCGGCGAAATCGCCCGTCGTTGGCGGATCGTAAGGCGGCAGCCAGCCCGCGCCGCGGATCAGGAACCAGTAGTTCCCATCGGCGGGAAGGGTGAAATAGGCCGTGCCGGTGAGGAAATCCGCCTGGCCGTGAGTGTAACCCACGCCTCCATAATCGACAAAATGCCACAACGCGTTGCCGCTTGGCCCCTGAACCGGGATGAATCCGACGCCTACCCGGTAGACGATTATCTCCCAGAGCCACGTGCCGTAGTTCTCGGGCTTCCAGTGCAACTGAACTCGCCGTGGATAGTGAATGTCTTCTACCGACACATCGAGTGGCGTGTGGGGAAGGCCGCTATACTGGATGCCGGTCCAGGGATACGGGCAGAACCAGCACGAACCGTCCCAGTATTGATTGGCCAGCCAGACATGATAAGCGCCGGAGGACCCTCGATCCAGGTCGCCCTCGGTCGCCACGGCGGGATAGGGGAACCACGGACCGCCGTATGCGCCGCGGTTCACCCAGTTCGCCGCATAGATGTCCCAGGCGAGCCCCAGGAATTGCGCCGGCAGCGGCCCCGGATTGGCCCAGATCAACTGGGAATGGCCGCCGCCGATGTCGGCGACTGTTTCGAGAAGGGGCGACTGAGGCGGGTAGGGATCGAACTGGGCGAAACCGCGTTGAGGCGCTCCGCCGACGGTCAGGAAGGTCCCTCCGGCATAGAGCGTCGAGCCCGAGACCGCCAGAGCGCGAGCCGAGGACTCGAACCAAAACGATGGAGGTTGCAGATTGGGATCCCAAACCGTCGCCGCGCCGGTGGCGGCATCGACCGCGGCTAGGAGCCTGTCGGAAAACTCGCCGGTCGGGCAAAGATTTTCTTGGGTAAAATCTATATTGGCATGATAATAGCGTGCTTGACAATCGTGCTATACTGGTTCCATGAAAACCTCGACACGCTACCAACCCTGGGAGCC
>JAPLSS010000200.1 GCA_026398515.1 Candidatus Sumerlaeota bacterium
CGGATTGGCGCTGGGCGCGGCGGCCTGGACCGGAGCGCTGATTCGCCCGTTCCTGCCGATCGACGGGGCGCTGCTGGCGGCCGTAGGGTTGGGTTCTCCGGTGGCGGCGGCTTCGATCGTGCGGGCGTTTCGCCGCCCGGCGAGGGCGACGATGATCGCGGCGCCCAACCCGTCGCGCGCCACGGCGGCGCAGGCGCGCTCGGCCTATGAGCGGACGGCCGGCGAAGAGCGACCGGCCCAGCCGCCCGCGTCGAAGTGAGGCGAGGTCGGAAAGCGACCCAATAGGACGAACAGGACATCTAGGTCTTATACGTCCTATAGGCGCTATGCGTCTTAAGTTTGTTTTTAGAACCCAAGGAGTCTCGGCGGACCGAATCCCCATGAGAATGCGCCTGCCACTTCTCTGCGCGCTGGCCATTGCGGCGGCGACCGCGCTCGCCCAGGACGACCAGAAACTGGTCCAGGACGACAACGAGAAGCCCGCCCTGACCCGTCCCGATGAAAACGAGCGCAAAGCCAAGCAGGAGGCCCTCGAGACGGTCAAGCAGCGGCTCGATCAGATGGAGCGCGAGGCGCAGAGCCTGGGCCAAACCGCGGAGGAGCGCCAACGAGTGCTCGACGCGGCGAAGACGAGCCTGGCCGCCCAGGCCGAAGCGGCGAAACTGGCCGAACGGACCGTGGAAGCCAACCTGCAGCGCATCGAAACGCTGAAGGTCCTTAAGGAGGCGTTCCAGAAGGAACGGGACGACGCGGCCGGCGCGCTGCAGCGGCGCCTGACGCTGCTGTACCTCGCCGAAGCGTCCTTAAACGAAGGCCCGCTCGACGCCGCCGGCGCGATCCACGAGGCCGTTTGGCGGGCGGCCGCCCACGAGTCGGCGTTTCGCTTTGCGCATGCCGAGGAGGCGGCCCGGCGAGCCGCCGCCGATCTGCAGACGGTTCAGACGGTCGTGCGGCGCCAGCAGTCGCTGGGGGACCGCAGCGCCGGCGAAGCCCAAGCGATCCGGCAAAACGTGACGGAGGCCGAACAGGGCCTCGCCGACCTGGCCCAGCAGCGCCAGGCGCAGCAGAATGACATCGGGTTGCTGCGCTCGCGCCAAAAAACGCTGCAAGACCTCGTCAGTTACCTGGCGGACCAGGAACGTTTGTACAACCTGAAGGAGACGGGGCGGGGCGGCGCGCCGGAGGCGGGCGGCGATCAGCGGCTGGTGGCTCCGGAGCCGGGCGAGGCGGAGCGCCTCGGAACGACGACCCGCGACGCCGCCGATTCCCTTACGCGGCCGCTGGAAGAGCCGGCCGCCCCGGCCGCCCCGGCCCAGGCCGGCCCCGGCCAGGTTCCGGGCGTGGAGATCGACACGGGGGAATCGACGGCGGTGCACGCCGTGGTGGGCGGCGAGGTGCTGTACGCCGGTCCGTTGCCCTATTACGACCAGATCGTGATCCTCAATCACCACGACGGCTACTTCACGGTTTACGCGTACCTGAAGCGGATTTTCGTGACCAAGGGCGAAGCGTTGGCGCGCGGCGACGTGCTCGGCATGAGCGGGCCGTTTTCGTCGGGCCCCCGGCGCAACGGCGTGCGCTTCGAAGTGCGCAAAGGCGAAACCTCCATTGATCCCTCGCAATGGGGCCGGACGCCCGCGGACCTCCCCAAAGCCCTCCTTGAAGGCGTGTTCGGCGACGAGGCGGCGGGGAACTGACCCGGAAGGCGCTCTTGTGGCACGGACAGTCTTGTCTGTGCAGTGGAGTTTGGACATTTCACCTCCGTTGGCGCCATTCGACGCCCACGGGGTTCCCTTTCATTAACCCCTCGATTCATCGAGGGGGCGCGGCGCCGTGCAGTCGTCTTTCCCAAAACCGTTTCAACGGTTTTGCGCTTCTGAGGGCGGCCAGGCCCAGAAAAACCGTTGAAACGGTTCGCCGAGGTTCCAACGACCACCCACCCCGCGATGAATCGCGGGGCTAATGAAAAGAAACCGCGGACCCCCCATCCCCAAATGTCCAAACTCCAGGCACAGGCAAGACTGTCTGTGCCACGAAGCGCCCTCGACACGGATCTGGGGTTGCCATCCCTCGTCTTTTGGGTTATCCTGCCGTCGGCCCTTGGGAATAATGCTTGCATTCAAGGGATTCTCGCGCCGGCGGAACGGCGTGCTCCGGCGCGATTGTCCCCGCTGGACCACTACTCTCCACGCGCCCGCGCAAAGGGCGACGGAAGGACGGATCGCCATGAAGATTCTCTATGCTGCCTCCGAAGTGGCCCCCTTCGCCAAGACCGGCGGCCTGGCCGACGTGGCCGGCGCGCTGCCGGCGGCCCTGGCCCGCCTGGGCCACGACGTGCGGATTGTCATGCCGCTCTACAAGCAGATCGACCGCGCGAGATTCGGCCTGAAGATGCTGACTCCGGAGATGTACGTCGCCTTTCCCGAAAGCGCGCAGATCGGCTGCGTGATGACCGCGCCGTTTCCCGGCTCGAGCCTGCCGGTCTATTTCATCGGCCACGACGAATACTTCGACCGCCCGGGCCTGTATCAGGAAGACGCGCTCGACTATCCCGACAATGCCGAACGGTTCGCCTACTTCTGCAAAGCGGCGCTCTGGTCGCTGGTCGGACTGGGCTGGAAGCCGGACGTGATCTGCTGCAACGACTGGCAGACGGCGCTGATTCCGACCTTCCTGCGGCAAGGCCCCGAATACGCCGGCCGCTTCGAATTCGACGGCATCAAAACTCTGTTCACGATCCACAACCTGGCCTATCAGGGCGCGTTCGACGCGTCGTATGTGTGGAAGCTGGGCTTGCCGGGGCACGTGTTCTCGGCGGACGGGCTGGAGTTTTACGGGCGGATGAACCTGATGAAGGCGGGCATCGTCTATTCGGACAAGATCTCGACCGTCAGCCGCCGCTACGCCGAAGAGATTCAGACCGAGGAGTTCGGCTGCGGGCTGGAGGGCATTCTCCAGGCGCGGCGCGCGGACTTGACCGGGATTCTCAACGGCATCGACCCGAAGGATTGGAGCCCGGACGTCGACGGGCTGATCCCGGCCAAGTATTCGGTCGGCGGCAGGGAGGGCAAGGCGAAGTGCAAGGCGGCGCTGCAAAAACTCTGCGGCCTTCCGGCGCAAGAGGACATCCCGCTGATCGGCGTCATCTCGCGCCTGGCGGACCAGAAGGGGTTCGACCTGATCGCCGAAGTCGCCGACACGTTGATGCGCATGAAGCTTCAGTTCGTCCTGCTGGGCACGGGCGAGAAGAAGTACCACGAGTTGTTCGAGGCCTTGGGCAAAAAGAATAAGAAACGGGCGTCGATTCACTTGAGGTTCGACAACAAGCTGGCGCACTGGATCGAGGCCGGCGCGGACATGTTCCTCATGCCCTCGCGGTACGAGCCGTGCGGGCTGAACCAACTCTACAGCCTGCGCTATGGAACCGTCCCCATCGTGCGCCGGACGGGCGGCCTGGCGGATTCCATCATGGATTACGATGCCAAGAACAAGACGGGCACGGGCTTCGTCTTCGAGGACTACACGGGCGAAGCGATGCTCGACGCGATTCAGCGGGCGGTGAAGTGTTACCGCAAATCGCCAAAGGCCTGGGCGATGCTGGTCGAGACGGGGATGCAGCAGGATTTCACCTGGAACGCCTCGGCGAAAGCGTATGGACAATTGCTGCAATCCATGATTGGAAGATAAGACAAAGAAACCGACGAACCACGAATGGACACGAATGAACACGAATAAAGACACGGCATAAAGAGCCAATGCGGTGTCCTTATTCGTGTTCATTCGTGTCCATTCGTGGTTAGCGTTTTTTCGCCGTTCCTTCCTCGTCTCACCCTTTGCGGTCTCTTTCCCTCCGCGGCGCAAAAAGGACTGGCGCGTGACCACGGCCTGGTTTACGCTGCGAGCTCGTCACGGGGAAAATGGGGGAGCGCCTATCTTTTTGCAGAAATTGCAGGGGGAGTAGTCTTATGAACGGAAGGTTGTCCAGAGTCTCGGCTGCCCTGCTGACCGCCGTCTTGGCGGTTGCGCTCGGGTTTCTCGGACGCAGCGCGTTGACCGCGCCGGCGCCGGGAAAAGAGAAAGGCGCGAGAAAAGCGCAGGGGGCCGCCAAAGAGCCTAGCGCGAGGAAAGCGCCGGAAGCCCCGAAGCAAGCGCCGGCGCCCAAGGGCGCGGCGCGGCCGGCGGCCGTCGAAGCCGCCCCCGCTCCTGTTCCGACCCCTTCGTTTGGCGTCGTTCCCCAGAACCGTGTGACCATCGCCCTCGCGCTGCGCAACCTG